>NZ_JBSFDD010000008.1:0-86682 GCF_053593715.1 Streptomyces sp. NPDC002125
GGGCCGGTCGGGCCCGCCCGGAACGGCGCGGCGGCGGGGTCCTACCCCAGGTGCTGCGGCCCGAAGGCCTGCGGCAGCATCTCGTCGAGCGTACGGAGACCGTCGGGCGTCTCCAGGACGAGGCCGGGTCCGCCGAACTCGTACAGCAGCTGCCTGCACCGCCCGCACGGCACGAGCACCGAGCCCGTGCCGTCCACGCAGGTGAAGTGCGTCAGCCGGCCGCCGCCCGTGACGGCGAGCTGCGAGACCAGCCCGCACTCGGCGCAGAGCCCGATGCCGTACGAGGCGTTCTCGACGTTGCATCCGGTGACCGTGCGGCCGTCGTCGACGAGGGCCGCGACGCCGACCGGGTAGCCCGAGTACGGGGCGTACGCCCGGGACATGGCGTCCCGGGCGGCCTCGCGGAGCTTCTCCCAGTCGACGGGCGCGGGGGCTGTCACTTGCCCTCGCCCTTGCGGTACGGCACGCCGTCCGCCTTCGGCATGCGCAGCCGCTGCGCGGACAGGGCGAGCACCAGCAGCGTCGTGACGTACGGCGCGGCGTCGACGAACTGGCTCGGAACCTGGTCGGTCAGGGCGTACCAGGTGAAGAGCGCGCCGGAGATGACCGCCGAGATGGCCGCGGACAGGTACTTCTTCCGGTACAGCTGCCAGAAGACGACGATCACCAACAGGATTGCCAGAAGCAGCAGCATCGCGTGGACGTTCTCGGCGCCGCCGCGGAGCTTGAGGCTGTCGGTGAAGCCGAAGAGTCCGGCGCCCAGGGCCATGCCACCGGGCATCCAGTTGCCGAAGATCATCGCGGCGAGACCGATATAACCGCGGCCGCCGGTCTGGCCCTCCTGGTAGATGCTGGTGGCGACGATGGCCAGGAACGCGCCGCCGAGTCCCGCCAGACCGCCCGAGATCGTCACGGCGATGTACTTGTACTTGTAGACGTTCACACCGAGGGTCTCGGCCGCCACGGGGCTCTCGCCGCAGGAGCGGAGCCGCAGGCCGAACGTGGTGCGCCACAGCACCCACCAGGTGGCGGGGATGAGCAGCAGGGCGACGACGGTCAGCAGGGACAGGCCGGTGACCAGGCCGCCGATGATGCCCGCGAGGTCGGAGACGAAGAACCAGTGGTGTTGCTGGAGGTCCTGCATCCAGTCCGAGAGCCCCGGGATGGTGATCTTGTCGATCTCCTCCAGCCGCGGTGACTGCTTGGAGGACCCGCCGGGCTCCTCGGCGAAGGTGAAGTTGGAGAGGTAGCGGGTGACGCCGACGGCGAGGATGTTGATGGCCACACCGGAGACAATGTGGTTCACGCCGAAGGTGACGGTGATGACCGCGTGCAGCAGACCGCCGAGCGCGCCGCCGATGACGCCGAACAGGACACCCACCCAGGGGCCCCACTGGAAGCCGGCCCAGGCGCCGAACCAGGTGCCGAGGATCATCATGCCCTCGAGACCGATGTTGACGACACCGGCCCGCTCGGCCCAGAGGCCGCCGAGGCCCGCGAGTCCGATCGGGACCGCGAGTTCGAGGGCGCCACTGACCTGGCCCGCGGAGGTCACGTCGTTCGCGCCGCTGATGAGGCGCACCAGCGAGACAAGGGCGAGCGCACCGGCGATGATCAGGAGGACGACGGGCAGGGACAGCTTGCGCCGTCCGCCGCCCTTCGGGGCGGCGACGCGTGCGGCGGAGACTTTGCTGGTACTCACAGGGCCGCCTCCTTCTCGGTGGTGAGGGCGTGGCCGGCGGCGAGTTCCTCGCCGACCTTCTGCTGCTGGCGGCGGGTCCCGTAACGCCGGACGAGCTCGTAGCTGACGACGACCGAGATCACGATCAGGCCCTGCATGATCGTGGCGATCTCCTTCTCGAAGCCGAACTGGTCGAGGGGGGAAGACGCCTTGTCCAGGAACGCGATCAGCAACGCGCTGAGCGCGATGCCCACCGGGTGGTTGCGGCCGAGCAGCGCGATGGTGATGCCGGTGAAGCCGAGGCCGACGGGGAAGTCGAGGCTGTACGTGTGGGTGTCGCCCAGCAGCGTCGGCATGCCGACGAGGCCGGCGATCCCGCCCGAGATCAGCATCGAGGTCAGGATCATCTTCTTGGCGTCGACGCCGGAGGCCTGGGCGGCGCTCTCGCTGGCGCCCGTGGCGCGCAGGTCGAAGCCGAACCGGGTGCGGTTCAGGACGAACCAGTAGACGAGTCCGCAGCCGGCGGCGACGAAGGTGAATCCGTAGATCTCACCGGCCTCGGCGCTGAGGGAGAGACCGGGGAACCATCCGGCCTCCGGGATCTCGCCCGTCGTCAGGTTGTTGGAGCCCGCGGCCTGGTCACCGAAGTTCGTAGGCAGGATCAGCCAAGCGATCAGCGAAGTCGAGATGGAGTTGAGCATGATCGTGGACACGACCTCGCTCACTCCGCGCGTGGTCTTCAGGATGCCCGCGATGCCCGCCCAGAAGGCACCGACCAGCATCGCCACGACGACGATCAGCGCGATCTGGAGCGGTCCCGGCAGGCTGACGCTGGCACCGACGAGGGCGGCCATCATCGCCGCGAGGCGGTACTGCCCGTCGACACCGATGTTGAAGAGGTTCATCCGGAAGCCGACCGCGACCGCGAGAGCGGCGAGGTAGTACGTACCGGCCTGGTTGATGATCAGGACCTGTACGTCGCTGTACGACACCTGCTCGAAGAGCAGCCGGTACAGCTCGAACGGGTCGCGGTCGGAGATGAGCAGCACGATGGTGCTGAGCGCGAAGGCGACGACCAGGGCGAGTACCGGGCCGGCGAAGCCCAGGATCAGCCGGTCCTTGTCGAATTTCTTCATCAGGCCTCGTCCTCCGGTGCTGCTTCGAGGTGACCGGCGGCGGCGCCGGTCATGGCCGAGCCCAGTTCCTCGGGTGTGATGGTGGCGGGGTCGGCGTCCGCGACCAGCTGTCCTCGGTACATGACGCGCAGGGTGTCGGAGAGCCCGATGAGCTCGTCCAGGTCCGCCGAGATGAGCAGGACGGCGAGGCCCTCGCGGCGGGCCTCGCGGATCTGGTCCCAGATCTGCGCCTGCGCGCCGACGTCCACGCCCCGGGTGGGGTGCGCGGCGATCAGCAGCTTCGGGCTGTGGCTCATCTCGCGGCCGACGATCAGCTTCTGCTGGTTGCCGCCGGAGAGGGAACCAGCGGTGACCTCGATGCCGGGCGTGCGGACGTCGTACTCGCGCACGATCCGCTCGGTGTCGGTGCGTGCGGCCTTCGGGTCCAGGAGCCAGCCCTTGCTGTTGGGCTTCTCCGTGACGTGGCCGAGGATGCGGTTCTCCCAGAGCGGGGCGTCCAGCAGGACCCCGTGGCGGTGGCGGTCCTCGGGGATGTAACCGAGGCCGCCCTCGCGCCGCTTGCGGGTCGGGGTGCGCGAGATGTCGTCGGTGTCCAGCGTGATGACGCCGCCGTCCGGGCTCCGCATGCCGACGAGCGTCTCGATCAGCTCGGTCTGGCCGTTGCCCTCGACGCCCGCGATGCCGAGGACCTCGCCCTTGTGGATCGTGAAGCCGACGTCGGACAGGACGTCGCGGACGACGCCGTCGGGGTCCGTCACGCTGAGGGAGAGCCCCTCGACGCGCAGCATCGGCACGTCCGTCACGGTGGACTCGCGCGTCTCGGGCGAGGGGAGTTCGCTGCCGACCATCAGCTCGGCGAGCTGCTTGGTGGTGGTGTTCGCGGGGTCGGCGGTGCCGACCGTCGTGCCCCGCCGGATCACCGTGATCTCGTCGGCGACGGAGAGCACCTCGCCGAGCTTGTGCGAGATGAAGATGACGGTGAGGCCCTCGGCCTTGAGCTCGCGGAGGTTCGCGAAGAGCGCGTCCACCTCCTGCGGCACGAGCACGGCGGTCGGCTCGTCGAGGATGAGGATGCGGGCGCCCCGGTAGAGGACCTTGAGGATCTCCACGCGCTGGCGGTCGGCGACGCCGAGGTCCTCGATGAGCGCGTCGGGCCGCACCCCCAGGCCGTACGCGTCGGAGATCTCCTTGATTTTCTTGCGCGCGGCCGAGCCGATGCCGTGCAGCTTCTCGCCGCCGAGGACGACGTTCTCCAGGACGGTGAAGTTGTCGGCGAGCATGAAGTGCTGGTGGACCATGCCGATGCCACGCGCGATGGCGTCACCGGGGTTGCCGAACGAGACCTGCTCGCCGTCCACCGCGATGGTGCCCTCGTCCGGCTTCTGCATGCCGTAGAGGATCTTCATCAGGGTGGACTTTCCGGCGCCGTTCTCGCCGACGAGGGCGTGGACCGTTCCCTTGCGTACGGTGATACCGATGTCGTGGTTGGCCACGACTCCGGGGAAGCGCTTGGTGATGCCGTGCAGTTCTACGGCGGGGGGACTGCTGGACGCGTTGATGACGCACTCTCCTTGGCCGGACAGGAGCGGGGGCACGGGGGCAGAGGGGCGGGGTGAAGTTATCGCGCCTGAGGGCCGTCTACACGCGTAGCGCTGCCGAATCGTAAAGCGAGGAACCACGGCACGGCCCCGACACCGGGTCCGAGGCCTGTGCGAACAGGGCACTGCGACGGGCACAACTTCTTCGATGAGCACCCCACGGGCCCGGAGCGGCGGCGCTCCGCACTCCGGGCCCACGGGAAACCAGCCTGACGACCGGAGCCGTTACGGGGCGGTCTTGACGGTGATCTTGCCTTCGATGATCTCCTGCTTCGCCTTGTCCACGGCGGCGATGACCTCGGTCATCTTGGTGAAGGCCGGGTTGGACATCGCCAGGCCGACGCCGTCCTTGTCGAGGCCGTAGCGGACCTCACCGGACTGCGGCTTGCCGTCCTGGACGGACTTGATCAGGTTGAAGACGGAGTCCTCGACGTCCTTGGTGACGGAGGTGAGGATCGACTCCTTGTAGTCGGCCAGACCCGCCTGGTTGTACTGGTCGGAGTCGACGCCGATGTTCCACTTGCCGGCCTTGGAGACGGCCTCGATGGCACCGGAACCGGCCAGACCAGCGGCCGAGTAGATCACGTCGGCGCCCTTGTCGAGCTGGCCCTGCGCGGCGGCCTTGCCCAGGTCGGGCTTGGAGAAGCCGTCGAAGTTCGGCGGCTGCGTCAGGTACTGCGGCACGACCTTGACCGCGGAGTCGGTGTCCTTGACGCCCTGCTCGAAGCCGGCCTGGAACTTCTTGATCAGCGGGGTCTCGACACCGCCGATGAAGCCGACCGTCTTGGTCTTGGTGACCTTGGCGGCGGCGACACCCGCGAGGTAGGAGCCCTGCTCCTCGTTGAAGACGATGTTGGCGATGTTGTCGCCGGTCACAGAGGCGTCGTCGATGATGCCGAAGGTGATCTTCGGGAACTTCGGGGCGACCTTCTTGATGGCGGGCGCGTAGGCGAAGCCGACACCGATCACCGGGTTGTTGCCGGCGCGGGCCAGCGAGGTGAGGCGCTGGACCTTGTCCGCGTCCGACTCGCCCTCGGAGGGCTCGGCCTCGGTGCCCTTGACGCCGAGTTCCTTCTCGGCCTTGGCCAGGCCCGCGTAGGCGGCGTCGTTGAACGACTGGTCGCCGCGGCCACCGATGTCGTAGGCGATGGCCGTCTTGTCGGCCTTGGAGTCGGACGACGTGCTGCTGTCCGACGACGAGTCGCCACAGGCACTGACGCTCAGAGCGAGTGCCGCGGACATGACGCCCACGGTGGCAATCCTGGTGATCCGGCGCAAGGGAAGGCTCCTTCAAACCTGACCGAAGCGCCTCTTCCGGCGCTGGTTTCGCGGCGATCGTAACGCGCGTAGATGTCAGATAAGGACCTGTACGGAAGCCGTTATCGGATCGTCGCGAACAGAAGGTGTCCTGGTGGCCTACGCATCGTTGCCGGATCGGGCCGCGCGGCCCTCCACCGGCCGGGCCGCCGGGAGCGGGTCACGGGGCCCCGGAGCCGTGGGAGGCCCGGAGCCCGGGCCGCTTCCGGGCCCGGCGGCACTCCGGGCGGCTGCGGGCGGGCGCCCGGAGTGCCGCCGCACGGGAGGGGCACTGGTCAGCTGTCCAGCAGAGCAGCGGCGGTGAACAGCTCGACCCCGACGGTGATGGCTTCCTCGTCCACGTCGAAGTTTCCCCGGTGCAGGTCCAGGTCGCGGATGTCGCCGAGACCGCGTACGCCGAGCCTGGCCATGGCGCCGGGAATCTTCTCCAGGTACCAGGAGAAGTCCTCTCCGCCGAGACTCTGTTCGGTGTCCTCGATCGCATACGATCCGCGGCGGATCGTCATCGCGGCGTCGAGCAGGCCGATCGTCTCGGCCTCGTTCACCACGGGCGGGACGCCCCGTACGTAGTCGATCACGGTCTTCGCCCGGTACATTCCGGCCACCTCGTCGATCGCCGCGTGCACCAGGTCGGGCGCCTGCCGCCAGCTCTCCAGGTCGAGGCAGCGCACCGTGCCAGACAGCTCGGCGTGCTGCGGGATGACATTGGGCGCGTGGCCGGTCTCCAGCCGCCCCCAGGTGACCGCGAGGCCGGCCCGCGCGTCCACACGCCGGGCGAGCAGGGCGGGCACGTCGGTGGCCACCCGGGCCGCGGCCGTGACCAGGTCGGTGGTGAGGTGGGGGCGGGCGGTGTGCCCGCCCGGACCGTCGAGGGACACCTCCACCCGGTCGCAGGCGGAGGTGATCGGCCCGATCCGGAGCCCGATCTTCCCCACGTCCACCTTGGGGTCGCAGTGCACCCCGATGATCCGCCCGACGCCCTCCAGCACCCCGGCAGCCACCGCGTCGGACGCACCGCCGGGCAGCACCTCCTCGGCGGGCTGGAACAGCAGCCGCACGGGGCGCGGCAGCAGGCCCTGCCGGTCGAGCTCGCTGAGCACGAGTCCCGCGCCCAGGACGCACACGGTGTGGACGTCGTGCCCGCAGGCGTGCGCGCGGTCGGGCACCGTGGACCGGTAGGGGACGCCGGTCTTGGTGTCCGGGATCGGCAGGGCGTCGATGTCCCCGCGCAGCGCCAGCATGGGCGTCACGCCGTCCCACTCCCCCACGTCACAGACGAGTCCCGTGCCGCCGGGCAGCACCTCGGGCTCCAGCCCCGCCTTCTCCAGCCGGGCCTTGATGGCCGCGGTGGTGCGAAACTCCTGGTTGCCGAGCTCCGGGTGCATGTGCAGATCACGGCGGAAGGCGATGAGCTCGGCACGCAGTCCGTCGGTGAGTGTGCCGGGCAGGACGGCCTCGGCGTGGGGCGCACGGGACTTCAACTGGTTCACCTAGTCAAGGGTAGGCCCCCACCACCCACAACTGGCCACAGATCAACAAAAGTTCAGCCGCACAGACGAACAAAAGATGGCGTTGCGGCGTGTGGCGGGCGTTCTGGGTGGGTAAACTCCCCCGCTTTCCGGCGGGCCGCGAGCCCGGTCAGTCGTTCCGCGCGTCCCAGGGAGGGCCGATCCAGCTGTCGAAGGACGGGACCAGGGCCGTGAGGGCGGCTCCGAGCCGCCAGTCCAGCTCCGGCGCGTACAGCCGCACCGTGTTGCCGGACGACGTGAACTCCAGCGGCACCTTCCCCCCGGAGCGCCACTTGATGCGGCGGGGGCCGCGCGGGAAGTCCCCGCCGCCTCCGCCTCCGCCGAACACGAGGGCCACGAGCATGATCGGCAGGAAGAGCGTGAAGGGCCACCACACGCACCACCAGAAGAGCCGGCCCTTGTATCCCACCGCGTCGGTGCCACCGGCGGGTGTCACGGTCCAGCGTGTGCGCAGACCCCGGCTGAACGCCTTGTCGCGCGTGATCACCCCGAGTTGTTCCCCCTGCGCGCCGAGCACCTGGAACTGCGCCCGCCCGCCGCTCGCGGAGACGGTCACCAGCGTGGCGACCCGCGCCTGGCGGTGCTCGTCCGCCCACAGGACGAAGGAGCGGGCGCCGCTCTTGCGTGCCGCGAGATAAACGGGTACGCCGCCGGGCGGAAGCTCGCGTTCCACGTGGGCGACCGGCCGGGAACCGCCCTGCCCGTCGGAGAAGTCGATGCGGCAGTCCATGTCGCCGCCGGGGGCGGTCCTCAGCTTCCCCAGCGACCGCAGGCTCAACGTACTGGGCACCCGGCGGGCTCCTTCACGTGTCCGGGACGATCGGTCACCGGCCAATCTACGGGAGCCGGTTGACAACCGCCGGGGTGCGTCCGATACATCCCGGGCTGTCTCCGGGACCCCGCCCGGGAGCCTCCGGGCAAGGCGGCGGATTCCGGGGCATGGAGCCTCCCCCTGGGCTCCGGGGCATGGACCGGAGCAGGGCGGGGGCGCCGTGACGAGCCGTTCAGGGCCTCCACTTAGGCTGCTGCCGTTGGCCAATGCATCAAGTGGGGGGTACACGGCTGATGAGTCACGCCACAGAGGTCTTCCAGCCACTCCAGTCCGACGATCCACCCTCGGTGGAGGGCTATCGGTTCGCCGCGCGGCTGGGTGCCGGCGGTATGGGCCGGGTGTATCTGTCGCACACGCAGGGCGGCCGGCCCGTGGCGATCAAGGTGGTGCGGCCGGAGCTGGCCGACGATCCGGACTTCCGAAGGCGGTTCGCCCGGGAGATCAGGGCGGCGCGGCAGGTCAAGGGGGCGTACACCGCCGAGCTGATCGACGCCGACGCCGACGGGACACCTCCGTGGCTGGCCACGCTGTACGTGCCGGGGCCCTCGCTGACGCAGGCGGTGACCCGGCGCGGGCCGCTGCCGGTGCCGGCGCTGCTGTGGCTGATGGCCGGGGTGGCCGAGGCCCTGCAGGTCATCCACGCCGAGGGCATCGTGCACCGGGACCTGAAGCCTTCGAACGTGCTGCTGGCCCACGACGGCCCCCGGGTGATCGACTTCGGTATCGCGCTGGCCGCGGGCGGGACGTCGTACACCGCACCGGGGAGCACCATCGGCACGCCGTCCTTCATGGCTCCGGAGCAGGTGTCCGGGGGTGAGATCACCCCGGCGGCCGATGTCTTCGCGCTCGGCCAGACGGCGGCGTTCGCGGCGCTGGGCCGGACGCTCTACGGCGACGGCCCGGCCGTCAACGTCCAGTACCGGATCCTGCACTCCGAACCCGATCTGTCGCTGCTGCCCGATGCGCTGCGACCGCTGTTCGCCCGGTGCCTGGCCGCCGAACCGGCGGAGCGTGCCACGCCCGCCGAGATCGTGGAGTGGTGCCGGCAGCGCCTGGGGGCGGAGGCCGGCACGAGCGGGGGACCCCCCGTGTGGCGGGAGGTCGCCGGACCGGAGACGGTGGCTCCGGCACCCGTACCCGATCCGACCCCTGCCCTTCCGCAGCAGCCCACGCTCACGCCTACGGCCGCGACCGCGCCGGCGCCCCTGCTCGCCCCTCCTTACCCGCAGCCGCAGTTCGGATGGCCGAAGAAGCAGCTGACGGCACAGGAGCGCAGGATTCGCAGGCGGCGCACCGCACTGGTCACGGCCGCCGGTGTGACGGGAGGCCTTCTGCTGGTGGCGGCACTGGCGTGGACCCTCACGGATGCGATCGGCCGGTTCGGCGACGATGACGCGTCCGGCTCCAGGACATCCGCGACCGGACCGGCCGGGCGGTCGTCCGGGTCCCCGACGGGGTCTTCTCCGGGCACCTCGTCGGACGCGTCGGAGAAGCCGGACTCCCCTGGTCCTTCGGCCGTCGGGACCGGTGAAGACACCTCCGGGAGCGAGGCGTCCGCGACGGACCCGGACGGCAATCCATGGCCCAAGGTGTTCGCCCCGGTGACGGTGGACGCGAAGCACCGGCTGAGCCTGGAGAACCCGCCCTCTCTGAAGGGCAACAAGGGTGACATCCATCTGAGCTGCAAGGAGCCCGGCTGTGAACTGAAGGGCGAGCACACCGTCTTCATGCAGATAATGGGCGGCCATGGCACAGGCCTGGACATGTGCCGTCTCATGCTCAACAGCGCCGACGCCCACAGCTGGTCGCTGTCGGCGGCCGCGGTCGGCACCGAGTTCTGCATGAAGGACGACAAGGGCAACATCGGGCTGTTCGTGATCCAGACGAAGTCGACCTCGCTGCCGGAGCAGGCCTTCCTCCAGGGCGACCTGACCGTCTGGCCGAACGCGGACCAGTAGGGAGGCCCGGCCGCGGCGGGCGCCCCCTCAGCCCTCCGTGGCCGCCGCCGTGACCCGCCACGGCGCCAGCCGCTGCACGTCCCGGGCCGTCTCCGTGACCCCGCTCAGGAAACCCTGCGCGCGGGGGGACGCCGTGTCCCGCAGCCACTCGGGCGCTATGTCGCACACCGCGACCTTCACTCCCGTGCCCGCCAGGGCCAGGGGGAGGGTGTGGACCACGGTGGACGGGAAGCTCAGGACCGTGTGGCCGACGGGGCCTCTGCGGGCGATGAGTTCCAGGGGGAGGTCCGGGCGGACGATCTCCAGGCCGGTGGCGGATTCCAGGGCGTGGAGCTTCTCCGCCGACTCGCGGCGGTGCGCGAAGTAGCGGGTCGCGCCATGGGTGCGGGCCAGGGCCGTGACGGCTTCCTCGTACGGGGCCGGGTCGACCACGCCCGTCTCCACCAGGGAGGTGCCGACCAGGTCGGCCCCCTTGGTGATGAGGGGCGGGCCGAAGCGTTCCCGGGTCCAGGCGAAGGTGTTCGCGGTGACCTCGATGCCGGGGGGAGCCTCCACCGGCATGGCGGTGAACACCTCGACCGTGCGGGTCGCCGAGGGGGTGAAGCTGCGGCGGGCCGCGGAGGTGACCGGGGCGAGCAGCAGCTCGCGCGGCCCCCCGCTCCCCCGGCGGTGCCAGCGCACGAGACGTTCGCCCCGGGCCAGCTGGGCGACGAACTCCATGGTGGCCGTGCCGTCGTCGACCACCGTGATCCGGCGGGTGCGGACCAGGCTCAGGAGCAGTTGCACGTAACGGGAGAAGGGGTCCCCGATGACGATGCGGTCGGCCTTGCGGATCAGGCCGGTCAGGGCCCGCAGGGCCTTCAGGGGCGCGCCGGTCTCCCCGCGCGCCTCCTGCCAGCGGACATGTATGCCCTCGTCGCGGGCCAGCTCCGCCATCCTGCGCAGCTGGCCGCGCGACATCGGGTCGACCGGGGGGAGGACGACGACCGTGGTGTCGGGTCCTCCCCTGGTGTGGGTCCACTCCAGGACGTTCAGGAGCTGGACCGGGCTCTCGACGAAGGCGAGGTTCACCGGTCGGCCCGTCAGACCGCGACCGGCTCGGCGGCCGGCGCGTTCTCGCCCTCGGCGACGACGCCCGCGACCCGGCGGAGCTTCTTCATCGGGCCGAGCTCGGACTCGTAGACCTTCTTGACGCCGTCGCCGAGGGACGCCTCGATGGTGCGGATGTCGCGGACGAGGCGCGTGAGGCCCTGCGGCTCGACGGAGGCGGCCTGGTCGGAGCCCCACATGGCGCGGTCCAGGGTGATGTGGCGCTCGACGAACGTGGCGCCGAGCGCGACGGCGGCGAGGGTCGTCTGCAGACCGGTCTCGTGGCCGCTGTAGCCGATCGGGACGTTCGGGTACTCCTGCTGGAGGGTGTTGATGACCCGCAGGTTGAGCTCCTCGGCCTTCGCCGGGTACGTCGACGTGGCGTGGCAGAGCAGGATGTTGTCGCTGCCGAGGACCTCGACCGCGTGCCGGATCTGCTTCGGCGTCGACATGCCGGTGGAGAGGATGACGGTGCGGCCGGTGGCGCGGAGGGCGCGCAGGAGCTCGTCGTCGGTGAGGGAGGCGGAGGCGACCTTGTGCGCGGGGACGTCGAACTTCTCCAGGAAGGCGACGGCCTCGGTGTCCCACGGGGAGGCGAACCAGTCGATGCCGCGCTTGGCGCAGTGCTCGGCGATGGCGGTGTACTCCGCCTCGCCGAACTCGACGCGGTGGCGGTAGTCGATGTACGTCATCCGGCCCCAGGGGGTGTCGCGCTCGATGTCCCACTGGTCGCGCGGGGTGCAGATCTCCGGGGTGCGCTTCTGGAACTTGACGGCGTCACAGCCGGCTTCGGCGGCCACGTCGATCAGCGCGAGGGCGTTCTCGAGGTCACCGTTGTGGTTGATGCCGATCTCGCCGGTGACGTAGACGGGGTGACCGGGTCCGGCGGTGCGGGTGCCGAAGGTGCGCAGACGGGAGGTGCTGCTCATGGTGGTGCTTCCTTACATGGTGGGGGTGTTGGGGACAGTGGTGAGGGTGGGACCCAGGAGCCAGGCCGCGATCTCGCGGATGGCGCCGGAGCCGCCGGGGTTGGTGGTCACGGCGCGCGCGGCGGCGCGCACCGAGTCGTGGGCGCTCGCCACGGCGACGGGCCAGCCCGCCAGGCCGAAGCAGGCCAGGTCGTTGACGTCGTTGCCGACGTAGAGCACGCGGTCGGGAGCGATGGACTGCTCCTCGCACCACTGCTTGAGCGCCAGGTCCTTGCGGTCGATGCCGTGGAGGACCGGGACCTGGAGTTTGCGGGCGCGGGCGGCGACGACCGGGTTCTGTTCCGTGGAGAGGATCAGCAGGGGAAGTCCGGCCCGGCGCAGTGCGGCGATGCCGAGACCGTCGCCCCGGTGCACCGCGACGGTCTCGCGTCCGTCGGAGTCGACGAGGACGCGGTCGTCGGTCTGCGTGCCGTCGAAGTCGAGGACGACGGCGTCGATGTCCGCCCGGGTGGGCAGCGGGGAGGGGTCCAGGAGCGGTGCGAGGACGCGGGCGCGGGCCAGGTCGTGCGGGTCGTCGATCTCCAGCACCCGCGCGGGGTCGGTCCGCACCAGCGCGGTGTGGCCGAAGAAGCGGTGGCGGTGGGTACGGAAGCCCTCGGCGTCCATGGCGTAGGCGGCGCCGGTCTCCAGGAGGTCCTGGGGCCGGTCCTGGCGGCGGGGGCGTACGGACTTGTCGTGGTTGACGCCGTAGGTGTCGTCCTCGACCGCGCTGCCGTCGCGCCACACGAAGCCGTGGAAGGGGGCCACGGTGACGGCCGTGTCGGCGCCCTCGCGGGCGACCGCGGCCGCGACGCCGTCGATGTCCTCACGGGTGATGAAGGGGCTCGTGCACTGGACCAGGAGGACCACGTCGGCCGTGCGGCCGTGCCCCATCGCCTCGTACGCGTCCAGGGCGTGCAGGACGGCGTCCTCGCTGGTCGCGGTGTCGCCCGCGATGGCGGCGGGGCGCTGCACGCAGTGCAGCCGGCCGGCCTCCCCCAGCGCCTCGCCGGCCGCGCGGGCGGCGTCGGCGATGGCCGCGTCATCGGTGGTGACGACGACATCGGTGACCTCGGGCGAGGCGAGGCAGGCACGGACCGCGCGGGCGACGAGCGGGACTCCGCCGACCTGGGCGAGGTTCTTGGCGGGCACGCCCTTGGATCCGCCGCGGGCGGGGATCACGGCGAGCACGGTGGGGGGCGGGGTCATGGATGCTCCTGAATCGGTGGTCACAGCTCGCCCATCCGCCGGATCACGGGGGCGACCCGCTGCACGCCGTGGCGGTAGGCGCCGCGCGCCGCGTTGCGTACGGTTTCGCGCACCGCGCCCCGGACCCGGCCGGTCTCCTTGGGGGCGACGGCGCCCGGGAGGGGCACGCCGTCAGGGCCCAGGTGGTGGCGGGCGAGGATGCCGGGGAGGTATCCGGGCGCGGTGGCGGGCGTGTAGTAGGGGGCGAGGCGGGGAAGCGGCCCTGCGGCGAGCAGTGCTCCGACCCGGGCGCGGGCGGTGTCGTAGGCCGTCGCATAGCTGCCGTCGGCGGCGACGCCCTGGCCGGCGAGCCACTCCTCGTCGGGCTCGGGGCGCAGGCCGCCGTCGAGGTGGTCCCAGGAGGTGATCAGCCCGGAGCCGATGAAGTGGTGGTTGCCGAGGGTCTCGCGGACGCCGAGGTCGGAGAGGACCGCCGTCGGGATGCGGCGGTGCAGGGACTCCAGGGCGGCGGTCGAGGACACGGTGACCAGCAGGTCGGTGCGGTCCAGGACCTCGCCCATGTGGCCGTACACCAGGCGGAAGTTGGGCGGCAGACCGCCGGGGAGCCGCTCGGCGAGGCGCTGGTAGGGAAGCTCCTCGATGTGCGTGGTGTGCTCACCCGGCTTGGAACGCAGCTTCAGCAGCACCTCGCGGCCGGGGTGCAGCCGGGCGTGCTCGACGAGGCGGCGCAGCAGGTACATCCGGTCGGCGCGGGACGCGGGGACCGAGGGCTGGGCGGCGAACACCACGGTGTCGCGGCCATCCACCGCCCGGTGGGGCTCCCCGCCGAGGAAGGGCAGGGCGGCCTCGGTGACGGACGAGGCGTCGGCGCCGACCCCTTCGTACACCGCGCGGAAACGGTCCGCGTCGTGACGGGAGTTGGCGAGGACGACGTCCGCGCCGTGGCGCAGCAGGAGTCCGTCGGCGAGCTTCTCGTAGACCACCCCGACATAGCCGGTGACGACCACGGGCCTGCGGGGCAGCTCCAGTGCGGCCAGTCCGTGCAGCATGGCCTGGACGGCGCCGCCGACGAGGGCGAGCACCACGACGTCGTACGCCTCGTCCCGCACCGTGTGCAGGAACTCGACGACCGTCACCTCGCGCACCCGGTCCGTGTCGACCCCGACCTCGCCCACCTCGGCGAGCTGCCTGGGCGTCGGGGTGGCCCGGCCGCGCAGCAGCAGCCCGGTGATCTCCACGGGGCGTTCCACGCCGGATTCCTGGGCTCCGGCGAGGCGGCGCGCGGTGAGCGCGCCCCATTTCCACCGGGTGTCGGAGTCGGCGAGCACGGCTATGCGCAGGGCCGCGCTTCCGGCTGCTGGGGTGACGGCCGGATCGGCCGCGTCTTCGGTACGAGGGGGCACGTCGTAAAAGCTAGGAAGCCATTCCGATCCGCGGCCCAACGCGGTGGCAACAGATGGTTAACAGCCGGTCGACGCTTGGGGATTTGATTCCGCAGCCCGGTGAATCGGCCCCGAATGCGGGCCGGTTCACTTTTCCGCCGCGCGTCGTTCACTTTCCGTATGCGCGGGCGACAAAGCAAATGCCGGGGCCGCCCCTAACGTGACGCGGGTGGTCAAGCTCTCCGTCATCGTGCCGTTCTTCAACGTTCAGGCCTACGCGTCCGACACCCTCAGAAGTCTGCGGGCCAATGCCCGGGAGGACTTCGAATTCATCCTCGTCGACGACTGTTCGACCGACGGCACGGGGGATCTGCTGCGCCGGGCCGGCGAGGACATCGAGGGTGTGGTGGTCCTCTCGCACGAACGCAACGCCGGTCTGGCCACGGCCCGCAACACCGGTCTGGACGCGGCCCGCGGCGAGTACATCGCCTTCCTGGACGGCGACGACTGGGTCGCCCCCGGCCACTACGCCCGCCTGCTCGCCCGGACCGAGGCCCTGGGCTGCTCGTTCGTGCGCACGGACCATGTCCAGGTCACCGGCACATCCCGTACGCTGCGCCGCGTCCCGCACGGTCCGCGCGGGGTGGTGAGCGACCCCAGGGAGGCGATCCTGCCCGCCGACCGGACCACCTCGGTGGACTACGCGTACGCCTGGGCCGGGCTCTACCACCGTGACCTGCTGGACCAGGGGCTGCTGCGTTTCACGGACGGGCTGCGCACCGCCGAGGACCGGCCGTGGATCTGGCGGCTGCACCGGCGGGCCCCGTCCTTCGCGGTCCTGGGAACCCTGAGCCATTTCTACCGGCGGGGCGTCGCGTCCTCCCTCACCCGGATCGGCGACGAACGCCGGCTGGATTTCATTCGCGCTTACGGCCAGGTGCTGTCCGACACCGCTTCGGACCCCGCGGCCGGTGAACTCCTGCCGAAAGCGGTGCGCACCTACTGCGCCGTCATCGCCCATCACGTCGGAGCCGTCGGTGAATTCGAACCACCGGTGGCCCGCACCCTGAAATCACTCTGCGCGGCGGCGCTGAAAAGCATGCCCCAGCCGATTCTGGACGATGTCCTGGACTCCATGGACATGGAACGGGCGACCGTGCTCCGAAGGCTGCGCCGCCGTCCCGCAGGCATCAAGGAGACGAGCGCCGCGTGACCGTCCAGATCTTCGCCGCCTCAGGGCCGCACACCACGGCCACGCTCGCCGCGGCCATCGACTCGGGCTTCTTCGACCCGGACGGAGCGGAGCGCTTCCCGCGCCGCGTCCTGCTGCTCTGCGACACCTCGGCCGTCCCGGAAGCGGCACCCCCCGCCGACGCGCTGCCCGGGTACGCCCGGCTGCGCGCCCGGTTCGACGAGGTGCTCTCGTGGAACGACGCCGTCCTCCCCCTGCATCCCGGCGCGTGGGCGCCCCGCCCCGACGACGTACCCCTGTGGGAACGCCATCTGCGCCGCCTCTGGGACCTCGGGGACGAGCCGGTCGAGCTGGTGCTGGAGTCCCCGCACGCCTCCCCCGCCCTGGCGCTCGCCCAGATTTTCACCGACGGTCCGGTCACCGTGTACGCGGACGGGTCGGCCGGATACGGCCCCACCGGCGGGAAGGTCGCGCCGCTGATCGGCACCCGGGTCCGGCAGCTGCTCCACCCGGATCTCCTGCCGGGCCTGAAGCCGCTGCTGCTGGCCGAGTTCGGCGTGCCCGTACGCACGGTGCCGGCCGGGGCCCTGCGGAAGGTCTACGGCGAGATGGCCGACGCCTCACCGGTGCCGGACGCCCTCGGGGGCGCCGCCGTCCTGCTGCTCCCCGCGCCGGGGGCGCTGTCCGCCGCCGAGGAGTCGGAGCTCGCGCTGCGGATGGTCCGCGGCACGGTGGCACTGGGTCACACGCGGCTCGTCGTCCGGCCGCACCCCGGCGCGCCCGCCCCCGGGCTCGACGCGCTGCGGGCGGAGGCCTCCCGGCTCGGTGCCGAACTGGCCGCACCGGCCCCGGACCTGCCCGGCGTCCCGCTCCCCGCCGAGGTCCTGTTCGAGCGGCTGCGCCCCGCGCTGGTCGTCGGCTGCTCCTCGTCCGCGCTGCTCACGGCGTCGGTGACGTACGGCCTGCCCGTGGCGGTCACCGGCACGGACACGCTCCTGGAGCGCCTCGCGCCGTACGAGAACCCGGCCAGGATTCCGGCGACCATCACCGACGCGCTGCTGCCCGGTCTGGACGACCCCGAGGCCGTGAAGGGGCAGTCGCCGCCGACGGAGGCCGTGGTGGCCGAGGCGCTCGGCGGTCTGCTGGACGCCGTCGCCTTCGCCATGCGGCCGCGGGTGCGCCCCGACCTCCGTCCGGCCGCCGAGCTCTATCTCTCCACCCGGCTGAACGCCCGGACCTGGCGCTACTTCAAGCGCCGCCGCCTGGCCTCGCTCGCCCTTCCCGGCGTCGTCCCCAACCGTCTGGCCTTCGTCCGCCGCAACGCGACGCTGCGCCGGATGGCCCGTCGCGCCCGCGCGCTGGCCCGCCGCTGACGGGGTGCCGCTCAGCCCAGCAGGCGGGTCAGGCCGAGGCGGGTCCACAGGAGCGCGGCGCCGAAGGAGAGTGCCGTGGTGGCGGCGGTGACGGCGAGAGCCAGCACCGCCGCCACCGGCAGGGAGAGGTCGCTGCCGACGAGCAGGTCGGTGAGGACGCCCAGGACCAGGACGTGGATCATGTACGCCCCGAACGAGGCGCCCGCCAGCCGGGTCAGGGCGGGGCGCAGCCGCTCGGGGACCCGCACGCGGTGCAGGGAGAGCAGCACACCGGCGCTGAACAGGGCGACCAGGACGCTCGCGTACGGGATCGCGTAGTGCACCCCGTGCTGGTACGCGACGATCGCGGCCAGCGCCCCGCCCGCGGGGAGCAGCCACCACAGGCCGCGCCTGCCGAACGTACCGGCGGGCAGCGAGAGGACCAGGGCGCCCAGCACGGCGTAGATCAGCTGGTACGGGCCGAAGCCCCAGCCGAAGCGCGGCACTTCCAGGCCCGTGATCCGGGACAGGTCGCCCGCCAGCGTCGGGGCGGCGCCCAGCACGAGGAGGGCGGCCCCCAGGCCCCAGGGGCGCTTGCCGGACTTCACCAGGGCGGCGAAGGCCAGGAGCATGATCACGGGGATGTAGGCGTACAGGTACCAGAGGTGGTACGCCGGGCGGACCGAGGCGAGGAGCGAGTCGAGCGCCAGCTCGCCGGCCGGGGCGTCGTTGGTGCCGCGCAGCCTGCCCCAGGCCAGGTAGAGCGCGGTCCAGACGGCGAGCGGCACCGCGATCCGGACGATCCGCTGCCACAGCTGCCGCCCGTCGCGGACCGGGGCGCCGACCAGGACGACCCAGCCGGCGATCGCGAAGAACAGCGGCACGGCGAAGCGGCCCGCCGAGTCCGCGACCAGCCCGGCCCAGTAGGTGCCGGGCCCGTTCGAGGCCTCGCGGCCCGCCGTGTTCACGAACGCCGAGCCGGTGTGGCAGAGGATCACGCCGACGGAGCAGAGCAGCCGCACCAGGTCGATGTCGTACCGGTGTTCACGGCGTGGCGGGGCCCCGGCGGCGGGCTGCGGGGACTCGGCGGGGGCGGGCACGCCGGGCGGGGAGGAGCCGGCGGGCGAGGAGACGGAGGAAGACATGGTCATCGAAGGCTATGAACGCGCGTGGCCGGGGTGAACTCCGGTCAGGTGAACAGTCACTTCGTCCGGGTGTCGGGCAGGTGAAGGCCCCGTGCGTCCTCGGCGGCACGGGGCCCGGGGACGTGCGGGGCGGGGGCACCGGAGAAGGGGTCGGGAAGCCCGAACAGCTTCTGGAGTTCCCCGAGGTTGGCGCGGGTGACCGACCAGAGGCGTTCCTGCCTGCCGTGCACGTCGGCCACGGCGGCCGTGTGGTGGTCCAGCACATCGGTCGCCCGCTCGGCGAGGCGGGCTCCGAGCGCCCTGTCGTGGACGGACACACCCCACTCGGGGCGGTCGATGTCGGAGAGGAAATAGGCGAGTTTGGGGTGCGAGACCAGGCTGATGACCGGCGTACCGCAGCCGAAGGGGATCATTCCCGCGTGCCCCCGCATGCCGATGACCAGGCGCGTGTGCCGGTAGAGCTCGCGGATCCGGTCGTTGGTGAACAGGTAGAGCGGCTCCACCGGCAGGGCGATGCCGTGTTCCCTGCGCAGGTCGTGGACGAACTTCTCGTCGGCCGGCATATGGGCGGCGTAGCGGACCTCGGCGCGCTTCCCGATGGCGCGTACGGCGGCGGCCGTCTCGGCGAGGAAGTGGCCGTAGTCGTGGCCGAAGCGCAGACCGGCGCGGTCGTAGGCGCAGTTGACCAGCACGGTGTCGTCCCGGTGGTCCGCGTCGGCCGTGCCGGGTTCGAGGTGGCGGGCGACGGTGGTGGGGCAGGGCTGGTAGCGCACCCGGTCGCGGAGTTCCTCCGGCAGGAGTTCACGGACCCGGTCCACGGAGCCCTGGTTGCGCAGCCCGAAGAACGCCGACCGCTCCACGAGGGCGCGCAGGCTCTCCGCGAAGCGCTCGCGGCGGTAGCGCTGGCCGTCGAAGACGTTGTAGCCGACCGCGAAGACGGCGAGCGGCGCGGTGATCCGGGCCAGGACCGCGTCGGGGATGTTCCACTGCCAGCCGCTGTTGCCGTTGGGCGCGGTGTCGGGGAGGAAGAGCCCGCCACCGCCGACGACGATGCCGCGCCTGGCGTTGAGCTCCTCCAGGCCGGACTCGTCGACCAGGCGGTGCACGGACCGCTCGTGCCAGCGGGCGGGGCCGGTGTCCGGTCCGAAGCACATGCGTACGGCTTCGGGCAGCACCTTGTCGCCCGCGTTCTCCTGGCCGTCGGCGAACAGGGCCACATGGGCCAGCTGTTGCTCCGCGCGGCCCTCGGCCGTGGCCTCGGTGGGGCGGGTACGGACGTACCAGGCATGGCAGTTGCCGTCGGCCGGGTCCGCGTCGAGCCCCTCGCGGGCGTAGGCGTGTGCGTCCGCGTCCCGGCCCAGCAGCCAGGCGAGCCGGGCGAGCTGTCCGTACGCGCGGGCGGCGAAGTCCGGTGACACGGTGGCCAGGAGCAGGTGCGCCTCGGCCTCCTCGTAGCGGGACAGGGCCATCAGGCTTATGCCCAGCGTCTCGTGGCAGCGCGGGAGGTCCGGCCGGTCCGCCACGGCGGGGGTGAGCAGCGCGACGGCCTCGTCGTAGCGGCCCTGCTGCCGGTGCACCTCGGCGACCTGTCGCACCAGGTCGACCGGCGCACGCCCCCCTTCGGGGAACGGCAGGGCGCAGTGCAGAAGCAGTTCGGGGTGCTTGGAGCCGGGGAGGGCGCAGTAGGCGGCGCGGAACGCCTCGTCGTCCAGTTCGTACCGCTCACGCGCCGCGCGCGCCGGTGCGGAGAAGGCGGACGCGTCGCTCTCCCCTCCGGACCGGCCCGCCCCGAACCTCAGGACAACGGTGCTGTCGGGTACGGGGGTGTCGTCGTGCGGCGGTCCCGCCGGGACGTCGTAGCGGGAGGCGAGCGGCACGAGGAGCCCCTCGTCCGCCAGCGCCCGGTCGGCCGCCTCCTCTCCCCGCTCCAGGGCGTCGAGCACGGTGTCCGTGACGTCCTGGAGCTGGATCACCGCCAGCCCGCCGCCGCGCAGGGGCCCTTCGCCGCCGGGCCCGGGGACCGCCGCGACCCCGGTGCGCAGGACCAGCAGCGGCGCGAGGGAGCCCAGGACGATCGTGCCGGCCCCGAGGGCGACGACGGTGTCGTAGCCGGTCACCCGGAACACGTCGAGTCGGCTGTCAGCGGCGCGCGGGACGAGCCGGGGGTGCAGCCGGCGTGCCGCGTCGAACGCGGAGTCGGGCAGCCCGGGGTGCAGGACGAGGAAGTCCTCGCAGACGGCCGGGCCAGTCAGGGCGAGGCTGCGCAGCAGCACCAGCAGGCCGGGCATCCGGTCCTCGTCGGTGTACGCGGCGAAGGCGATCCTCCGCTTGCCGGTGACGGCGCGCCTGTCGTCGGCCTCGGGCCCGGCGGCCGGTCGGCCGGCGGCGGGGCCGGTGCGTCTGTCCGCAGGGGGGGTGTTCATCGGAGCGCGGTCCTCATCTCGGTCTCGTCCTCGTGTGTCGCGTGGGCCGTGACCCACGCGCGCTCGCCCGGCAGCAGCTGCCCCGGCAGCCCGAAGCCGATGAGGTCCAGCCGGCCCGCGTCCAGGAAGTCCAGGAGCCGGAGCACCGTGAAGGCGGTGCTGGTCCGCGGGGGCCAGCCGTCCTCGCCGAGCAGTGCCGGGTCGTCCAGGGGGTGCCGCAGCGAGGCGTCCCCGATGCGGTCCTGGGCGCCCGCGGCGAGACGGGCACGCAGGGCCCTGCGCCAGTGCGCGAGGGGGTCGCCGAAGACCAGCCGGGTCCCGGCCCTGCGGTCCCAGGCCGGACCGGTCCACGGGGTGTCGCCGCGCAGGGTGAGCGCGTGCAGATCGGTGCGCGGGGCGCCCTCGGGGAGGGTGTCGCAGCGCACCACCAGGTCGTATCCCTCGATCAGCCTGCCGAGCGCGCTGCCCGGCGCCCGCTCCTCCTCGGCGATCCGGGGCGCCCCCGCGACCAGGCACACCGAGCGTCCCGCGACGAGGCGGCGCAGCGCGGGCACCCCGACGGGCTCGGCGCCGCCGAGCAGGGGGTCGGCCATCCTGTCCCGGTCCAGCAGCCGCCGGTAGGAGGCGTACAGCGCGGTGAGACGGCGTACGCCCGGGTCCGCCATGCCGCCGCCGTCGGCGGTGCGCCGCCGTACGAGCTCGGCGAAGGCGGTACGCGCCTCGCCCGCGGAGGTCTCGCGCAGACGGCCGCCGCTCTCGCCGGGGAGCAGCCCTGCGGCCTCGTCCAGGCAGGCGCGCAGCTCGTTCAGGGTGGCGATCCGCCGCACGATGTCCTGTGCGGACGACGGGTTCTGCTGAAGCGTCAGATGGCGCTCGTACGCCACGACGGCCTCGTCGCTCCGGCCGAGCGCGTCCAGGGCGCTCCCCCGCAGCCGCCAGGCACCCTTGGACCTGGGCCGCAGCGCGGTCGCCTCGACGGCGATGTCCAGGGCGAGGCGGGCCTCGGTGTCACCACCCGTCTCCAGGGCGAGCCGCCCGGTCCGCAGCAGCGCGTCGAACATGGCGTCCGCGTCGCTGCCGCAGGCCGTCGTGAGGCCGCCGACGGCGGCGACCAGCCGGGTCTGCCGGGCGTCGTTCATGGGGCCGCCCGCGGCGAGGCCCGCGAGGTAGTCGCCGCACAGCCGCAGGGCGGCGGGCGCCGTCGCGGTGGCGTCCTGTCCGGTTCTGGCCCGTACTGCCTTGAGCAGCCCCGTGAAGGTCTGGCCCATGCTCGTTCCGCCGTTCTGTCATCAGTGGCCGGCCGGGGCACGCTCCCCGGTTCCGGGGTCAGAGGCCCAGGCTGGTGCGGGTACGGCGTACGGTGCGGCGCAGCCGGATCGCCGCTCCTCGCGGGCCGCCGCCGGGAAGCGTGAGCTTCTGGAGGCGGCGCCGCTTGAAGTAGTGCTGCGTGGTGGCGTCGAGGTGGTCCCGCAGCCAGGACTCGGCCTCGGCGCGCAGCGTGGGGTGGAGGCCGGACTGCATGCAGTAGCCGACGGTCCTGATCAGCGGCGCCAGGGTGTCCGGTGCGGTGGACGGCAGTCCGGGCACGGGCTCACCGCCCTGCGCGTCCAGGTCGGGCACGAGGTGGTCGACGATCGTCAGCGGGACGCGGTTGCTGTTCTCGTACGGGGTGATGCGGTCCAGCACGAGGCGGGTCCCGACGCGGGCGACGGGGATGCCGTAGTAGGCGGCGGCGGTGAACATCGCGGTCGAGAAGCAGCCGACGACCAGGGTGGGCGCGCACCGTTCGTAGAGGGTCTCGGCGAGCAGCGGGCCGGCCGGCGTGGTCAGCCGCACCCCCAGCTCGGCGGCGGTGTCGTCCAGCGCCCGTGAGTAGCGGGCCGGCGCGGTGGGGTGCGGCTTGAACAGGACGGAGGTGTGGCCCGCCCGCGCCGCGCCGCGCAGCATGCGGATGTGCAGGTCCTCCTCCTCCTCGGCGGTGAGGATGTTCAGGGCCGCGAGGTACTGCCCGAGGAGCATGGCCGTGGGCGCCGCGTCCTCGGCCGCCGCGAGCTGCCGGTCGCCGTCCGCCGATCCCGCGATCTCGCCGAGCACCTTGCGGAAGGCGTCGTTCGGGACGAGTTCGGGTTCGACCCCGGACTCGGCCAGCAGGAGGGGCCGCAGTCCCGGTACGAGGTCCAGGTGCAGCACCCGCTGGATGCGGCAGGCGATGGACCGCGGCACCTTGTTGCGCGTCGGGCCGTAGCTCATCAGGCCGTCGGCGTAGACGTGCACGGCGCTCTCGGCGAAGATCGCGGCGAGGGCGCGGGCGGGGTTGACCTGGATGGATTCGACGGCGAGCTCGACCGGCCCGGTGGGGTCGATGCCCCAGGCGAGCCGGAAGGCGCGCTGCCACAGCTCGGTCTCCTCGGGGCGCGGGCCCCAGCCGCTCGGATGGTGCGGGCTGATGGCCTCGTTCCAGTCGACGACGGAGTCGAAGCGGGCCGCGATGCCGCCGTAACCCCGCATCTCCTCCAGCCGCAGGGCGGTCTCGGGGATCGCGGCGTTGTTGGAGACGAGCAGGACGCGGTGGCTGTCCTGCCCGGGTCCGAACTGTCCGGCGTCGAGCGCCGCGGCGAGCGTGGCCGCCCCGTAGAGGGTCGAGACCTGGAAGATCTGGGTGCGTCGCGTGGGCATGGGTCAGGCGGCCTTCTGCTTGTCACGCAGGCGGTTGAGCAGGGTGCTGCGCTTGGCGTCCATCATCGTCAGGGTGTGGTCGAGCACCTGCTGCGGCATGCGGTGCAGCGCGGCGGCCGACTCGTGGCGCAGGCGCCGGAAGGTCCCGGGCTCGTACGCGTCCGCCTTCTCGTTGTGGAAGGCGATCATCGCGCAGTAGGTGCGGACCGCCTTGGGGAGGAGGATCTCCGCGTCGCGGTCCTCGCGGATCTCGTCCAGCAGCGTGTCGTAGGCGGGGAAGAAGTCCAGCTGGCGGGAGTCCTTGATCTGGGTCAGGGAGGTGGTGACCCCGCGCCGGTAGAAGATGCCGTACAGGTTCAGCGCCGCGTAACTGCGGGCCCGCAGGTGCAGCTGCCAGATCCACAGCCGGTCCTCCGCGGTGCGCAGCCGGGTGGTGAAGCGGTGGCCGCCGTCGTCGAAGAGCCGCCGGTGGTAGACGCCCGCCCAGACGAAGGGGTAGTCGACCATCGTCTCCCACTCGGGCGAGGCGATGCCCTGGCGCGGGTCCAGCACGGTGTCACGGAGCGGGGCGGGGGCGCGCTTCACGACCCGGCTCGTCCCGGTGGCCTGGACGTGGTCGGTGCGGGCGAAGTCGCAGTCCAGCTCGGCGGCGGCGTGCAGCAGCCGGCCGAGGTGGCCGGGGGCGTACCAGTCGTCGCCGTCGAGGAAGGTGACGAAGTCGCCGCGGGCCGCGTCGATGCCGCTGTTGCGGGCCGCCGCGATGCCCTGGTTCTTCTCGTGCCGGATGACCTCGGCGTTCGGGAGTCTGTCGGCCCAGCGGTCGATGACGGCCGGTGTGTCGTCCGTGGAGCAGTCGTCCACCAGCAGGAACTCGATGTCCGGGCCGGTGTTGCGGGCGAGACTGCCCAGCGTCGTGTCGGCGAACGCGCCGACATTGTGGAACGGGACGACAACGGACAGTTTCGGCACGCGGACCCTCGCCTTCGATCGTGGTCCGCACACGCTAGTGACGCGGGTGGAGGGGAGGGTGTCGCCCGGCCCGACGAACGGTGAACTCTGAGCGTCCCCGGGGTGACCCGGCACCGAGCGAGCCGGGTCCGGCGGACTTCCGGCCGGCTCCGGGCTCGCCGGGTACGCCGCACCAACGGGCCTTGACCTCAACTTTGCTTGAGGTCCTACGGTCCGGGACATGGACTACTCACATGACGACGCGGGTCTCGCACGCCAGCCCATCGGTTACTGGAGCTGGGCCGCCCACGAAGCGACCGTGACCCACATCCGGGCCGCACTGGCCGAACACGGACTGACCCAGCCCCCCTGGTGGGTCCTGAACCAGCTGACCGAAGCGGACGAGCACGGCCGCCCGCGTGCCGATGTGGTGGCGATGCTCCGCGGCTATCTGGACGTAGGCGACGCACTGGAGCCCGAGATCGACTCCCTCGTCGCCCGGGGCCTGGTCACCGAGGACGCGGCCACCCGGCTGCGGCTCACGCCCGAGGGGCACGCGCTGCGCGCCAGGGCCTTCGAGCGGGTCAGCAGGGCGAGCGCCGAGATCCACGCCGGAATCCCGGACGAGGATTTCGTCGCCGCCCTCAAGGTCCTCCAGCGCATGATCCACAACGTGGGCGGCAAGGCCTGGCACCACTGAGCCCGGAGCCCGGACCCGGCCGGGACGCTCAGACGCTGCTGAAGGACAGCTTCGCCGCGAACCCGAGGAACAGCACGCCCGCCGCCGAAGTGGCCCCCGCCGAAAGCCGCTTGCGGCGGCGGAACGCGGCGGCCAGGCGGGTGCCGCCGAAGATCAGCGTCGAGAGGTAGAGGAAGCTGCCGATCTGGAGCAGCGTGCCGAGCACCAGGAAGGAGAGCGCCGGATAGGCGTAACCGGGATCGACGAACTGAACGAAGAAGGAGATCAGGAACAGGATGGCCTTCGGGTTGAAGAGGCTCACCACGAGTGCCCGCCTGTAGGGGTGTTCCACCCCCTGCACGGGCTTCCCGCCCTCCTCCGCCAGCTCCGCCGCGCGCTGGTGCCGCTCGCGCCACATCGACACCGCGGCCCGCAGCATCCCGATCGCCATCCACGTCAGATAGCCCGCGCCGGCGTACTTGACGACGGCGAACAGCAGCGGCGTCGTCTGGAGCAGCGAGGCGGCGCCCAGCGCGGACAGCGTCATCAGGACCGTGTCACCGGTCCACACTCCGGCGGCGGCCACATAGCCGGTGCGCACCCCGCGCCTGGCGGCGACGGAGAGCACGTACAGCGAATTCGGCCCCGGCAGCAGAATGATCAGCACCAGGCCGGCGAGATAGGTCGGAAGATCGGTGACACCCAGCATGGACGGAGTGTCGCACGCGGGTGCGGCACTCCGTCCGGCTGGTCCGCATTGCGGCCGGCCTTCCAGGGCCCTCCGCCCGGCTGGTCCGGAGCGCGCCCGGCCCCGCCGCGTCCTCGGAACGCGTCCTCAGAACGCGTCCGTCGGGACGTACGCCCCCCAGACCTCCCGCAGCGCGTCGCAGACCTCGCCCACCGTGGCCCGCG
Organism: Streptomyces sp. NPDC002125; assembly: GCF_053593715.1. Lineage (NCBI taxonomy): Bacteria > Bacillati > Actinomycetota > Actinomycetes > Kitasatosporales > Streptomycetaceae > Streptomyces > Streptomyces sp. NPDC002125. The sequence continues at coordinate 26,027 of NZ_JBSFDD010000008.1, forward strand.
CCCTGAGGGCGTCCTTCATCGGGTACAGCACGTTGTCCGTGCCCTCGGCCGCCTTCTTGAGCTCCGCGAGCGCCGCGTCCACCGCCCCCTGGTCCCGCTCCGCGCGGAGCTTCGCCAGCCGGGCCGCCTGCTGGGCCTCGATCGCGGGGTCGACACGGAGCGGCTCGTACGGCTCCTCCTCGTCGAGGCGGAAGCGGTTCACGCCGACGACCACGCGCTCGCCGCTGTCCGTCTCCTGGGCGACCCGGTACGCGCTGCGCTCGATCTCCCCCTTCTGGAAGCCGCGTTCGATGGCCTCGACCGCGCCCCCCATGTCCTCGACCTTCCGCATCAGCTCCAGGGCCGCGGCCTCGACGTCGTCGGTCATGCTCTCGACGACGTAACTGCCCGCGAACGGGTCCACCGTCGCCGTCACGTCCGTCTCGTACGCCAGGACCTGCTGGGTGCGCAGCGCGAGACGGGCCGACTTGTCCGTCGGCAGGGCGATCGCCTCGTCGAAGGAGTTGGTGTGCAGCGACTGCGTGCCGCCGAGCACCGCGCCCAGGCCCTGCACGGCGACCCGCACGAGGTTCACCTCGGGCTGCTGGGCGGTGAGCTGGACGCCCGCGGTCTGCGTGTGGAAGCGCAGCATCAGCGACTTGGGGTTCTCCGCGCCGAACTCCTCCTTCATCACCCGGGCCCAGATCCGGCGCGCGGCACGGAACTTGGCGACCTCTTCGAGGATCGTCGTACGGGCGACGAAGAAGAAGGAGAGCCGCGGCGCGAAGTCGTCCACGTCCATGCCCGCGGCCACGGCGGTACGGACGTACTCGATGCCGTCCGCGAGGGTGAAGGCGATCTCCTGCGCGGGCGTGGCTCCGGCCTCGGCCATGTGGTAGCCCGAGATCGAGATGGTGTTCCACTTCGGGATCTCGGCCCGGCAGTACTTGAAGATGTCGGCGATCAGCCGCAGCGAGGGCTTCGGCGGGAAGATGTAGGTGCCCCGGGCGATGTACTCCTTGAGCACGTCGTTCTGGATCGTGCCCGTCAGCCGGCCGGCCGGTACGCCCTGCTCCTCCGCTACGAGCTGGTAGAGCAGGAGCAGCAGCGAGGCGGGGGCGTTGATGGTCATCGAGGTGGAGACCTCGTCCAGCGGAATCCCGCCGAACAGGACGCGCATGTCGTCGATCGAGTCGATCGCCACGCCGACCTTGCCGACCTCGCCCGAGGCGATCGGCGCGTCCGAGTCGTGGCCCATCTGGGTCGGCAGGTCGAACGCGACGGAGAGGCCCGCCGTGCCGTTGGCGATCAGCTGCTTGTAGCGGGCGTTGGACTCGGTGGCGGTGCCGAATCCGGCGTACTGCCGCATCGTCCACGGCCTGCCCGTGTACATCGTGGGGTAGACACCACGCGTGAAGGGAAAGGCACCCGGGGCGCCGAGCTTCTCCTCGGCCCGCCAGCCGTCGAGCGCCTCCGGTCCGTACACCGGCTCGATGGGCAGTCCTGACTCGGACTCACGCGTCATGTGCTGTGCCTCCCGCTCAAGCTACTTATCGGTAACAAATCTCGCGACGGACTCTAGCGGCGACGCCCCGGCCTGCGGGCGCCCTGCGCTGGGACCTTGCTCACAGCCCGCGTGCCGAGGTCTGTGCGCGCATCCCCATCATGCTCAGGAATCCGCAACCGGGCAGGCCGGGAATCCGTCCCATGAGATATCCGTGCCACGCGAGGGTCCGCGTGACCGGGCCGCGACGGGCGAGCCAGGGGGCAGAGGATGAGACGCGTACGGGAGAACAGCGGCGCGCGAAGCGTGCGTACGGCGGTCTCGGCGGCCGTCGGCGTGCTCGCACTGACCGTCCTGACGGCGGGCTGCAAGGTGGAGACGGTGGGCGCGGCGGAGCCCACCACCACCGCGACGAGGCCGGGAGCGAGCCCCACGGACGACGCCAAGCCGGGCGGCGGACAGGCGAGCCCCCCGGCGACACCCTCCAGGACACCGAGCGCACGCCCCTCCCCGGAACCCAGGACCCTGATGTCCACGGGTGACCGGAGCGGGCGCGTGAAGGAACTCCAGGCCCGGCTGCGCCAGATCGGCCACTTCGACCGCGGCCCCACGGGGTACTACGGCACCGCCACCGCCGCCTCCGTGCGGTCCTTCCAGGGCAAGCGCGGCCTGCCCCGCACCGGCAGGACGGACACGGTGACGTGGGAGCGGCTGCTCGGGATGACACGGAAGCCGACGGCGAAGGAGCTCGACCCTCCGACGTCACGGCCCGCCGCGAAGCCCGACGCCCGCTGCATGACCGGCCGGGTGCTGTGCATCAGCAAGAACAGCCGCACGCTGTCCTGGATGATCGACGGCCGGGTCGTCTCGTCCATGGACGTGCGGTTCGGCTCGCAGTACACACCCACCCGCGAGGGCACCTTCTCGGTGTACTGGAAGTCCCGCCACCATGTCTCCACGCTCTACGACTCCCCCATGCCGTACGCCATGTTCTTCAGCGGCGGCCAGGCGGTGCACTACTCGTCGGACTTCGCGGCCCGGGGCTACAGCGGCGCCTCGCACGGCTGCGTGAACGTGAGGGACGAGGCGAGGATCGCCGCCCTCTACGCCCAGGTGAGGAAGGGCGACAAGGTCGTCATCTACTGGTAGTGAGGGGCGCGGACGGGACCGGGGGAACGTGTCCCGCCCGCGCCTGGTGCGCTGAGCCGAAGGTACGGGGGGAACCCCGGCTCGTATGCGCGGCCGATGACCAGTCGGCATTCTGTACTGCGCCGGACCGCCGCAGAACGTTACAGCTCCCGCATTCATGCAGGTCAGCGCGTTACAGAGGACAACAGGTCAGCGCGTCACGGAGGACAGCTGCGCCGAGGGGCTCACGGGGGAACCCGTCGCCGGCGGCACGCTGGTGCCGGACTCCGGCGAGCCGTCGGGGGGCTCCGTGCGGAAGGTGATCGAGGGGAGCGAGCCGTTCCCGTCGGAGTCGTCGTCCCCGCCCTTGCCGTCGCCCTCGCCGGAGCCGCCGTTCTTGCCGCCGTTCTCCTCGCCCTGGTCGTCCTCGGCGGCGAGGACGCGGTCGCAGAAGCGGTCCAGGTTGCGCTCGCCGTCGGCCAGTTCGAGGAGGCGGCGCTCCTCGCTCCTGCTCAGCGTGCCGTCACGATGAGCGCGGCAGGCCTGGACGGACTTCTCGTACACATCGGCCGCGGACTCCCCGGGCAGCTGCCCGTCCGCGCGGTCCTTCGTGCCGCCACCGGCGGTGCCGGTGTCCCGGCCGCCGCCCTCCTGGCCCTCGGCGGCGCCGCCGTCCCGCTCGCCCGGCACGTCGCCGTCCGTCTCCGCGGCCGGATCGCCGGACGGGTCCGGGGTGACCGGAGGACTGGAAGCCCCGGGCGTCAGGGTGGGCGGCGCCGAGGGCGGGCCGGCGTCGGGCACCTCGGCCCCCAGCTCCTCGGGGGACGCCGCGGCCGAGACGGAGGAGGCCGGAACCGGAGTGCCGTGGCCCCCGAACGGAGCGGGGAGCATGCCCGTGCCCCCGGCGACCGCCACCCCGCCGAGCGCGCATCCGGCGAGCGAGACGGCGAGGCCGTACCGCATGGGACGGGTCCAGCGGGAGCGCCTCCGCGGCACCCGGGGCACGTCACCGATCCGTACGGTGTGCAGGGCGTCCTGATGGCCGGCCGGTCCGGCCTCACCGGCACGTCCGCCGCCGGGGTACGCCTCACGGAAGGCGGCCAGCGCGACGTCCTCGCCACGGAGTCCGGTGGCCGGTGGGCCAGGGGTCCGGAGCGCTCTCAGCGCCGACTCCAGCAGCCTGGCCTCGGCTCTCGCGTGATCACCGACGGGCTCGACGGCATCGCCGCGGAGCAACATCTCCGCAGCGTCCGCGTCAAGCCACTCGTGCTGCTCGTCGGCCATCACATGTCCTTCTGCGTCCACGGACGCGAATGCGTCACACCGGCGGGCGCCGTGGAGCCCTGACGTCCGGGGCGCTGCGCGGGTACGGCACCGAGTTCCTTGACCACCGCCGGAATCTCGTCGTCCGGGCCGGGGTCCGCGCCGACCAGCTCCGCGAGCCGCTTCAGTCCCCGATGGGCGGCGGTGCGCACGGCGCCGGGGCGCTTGCCCAGCGTACGGGCCGCGCTCTTGGCGTCCAGCCCGATGACGACGCGGAGCACGACCGCCTCCGCCTGGTCCTGCGGCAGCTGCGCGATCAGCGACAGGGCGCGTCCCGTCGCCAGCGACTCCAGCGCCTCGCCCGCCGTGTCGGACTCGGCGGCCTCTCCCGCCAGTTCACTCTCGTCACCGCCGATCGCGGGGCGCCTGCCCCGCATCCGTATGTGATCCAGCGAGCGGTTGCGCGCTATCCGGGCCGCCCAGCCCCGGAAGCGGTCCGCGTCGCCGCTGAACCGGTCGAGGTCACGCGCTATCTGGAGCCAGGACTCGGACGCCACGTCCTCGGCGTCCGCCTCACCGACCAGCGTCCGTATGTAGCCCAGCAGCCGCGGGTGCACGGCGCGGTACACAGTCCGGAAGGCGTCCTCGTCCCCGTCCTGTGCCGCGAGCACCGCGGCGGTCAGCTCCGCGTCGTCCCCCAGCACTCCCTCAACCCGCCCTGCTGATCCGAATCGCGGCTGGTCACCGCTGCTGCGCCACCCTGCGCGACTCAGCACGCTACGTGGTCGGACGGTTCCCCGTCCATGACTTGTACAACCCGCAACTGTCTCCTGACGCAGTGCGGTGTGACAGAAAACGCACCTGTGGCGCTGAGATGAGTACGGGGTCGCTACGCGGCCCCGTGGAAGACGGCCGGGGCCTCTCCTGTGGGGGGTGGCGGCCCCGGTCGTCGTCCCCACATGTGATTCCTTGACCTGGCGCTTTGCGGGCCGCCTACCCCTCCGTGACCAACGGCGTGACCAACGCGCCAGCGAATTCTTCTGGGCGGGCGCGTTCTCGGACGCCGGGCACCCCAGTGACCAGCACTTTCCAGCGCTCACCCGAACCACCGGGGCTCAGTCGCCGCGTGAGCTCAGGACAAGCTCCTGGCACCCTCCATTCGGCCCCGCAGGCCACCGACGCGAAGAGCGCGCTCGAAGGCGCAACCCACGGCAACCCACGCGCCTCCGCCGCCAAGACGATCGCGAACGATCAGCGGACAGCAGCCATTAGAGTGCCCAGCGTGAACACCGCGCCTCAGCAGACGACCGTCTTCCGCCTGATCGTGACGGGAGGCGGCACCGGCGGTCACACGTACCCCGCTCTCACCGCGATCCGCACCTTGCAGGCACGCCTGGCCGCTTCCGGCCTCACCCTCGACGTCCTGTGGATCGGAACCTCGGAAGGTTTGGAAGCCCGGGTCACGAGCGCGGAGGGCATCCCGTTCACCACCGTCGCCACGGGCAAGATCCGGCGTCACGCGAACCCGCTGAAGATGGTGTCTCCTGCCAACGTCCGGGACATGGCACGCGTCCCGCTCGGGGTCGCCCAGGCCCGCAGCGCTGTCTCCGCCTTCCGGCCGGACGTCATGCTCGCCACGGGCGGTTACGTCGCCGTGCCGGCCGGGCTCGCCGCCAGGATGTGCCGAGTCCCGCTGGTCCTGCACGAACAGACCGTCCGCCTGGGCCTCGCCAACCGGAAGCTCGCCAGTTCCGCCGCGCGGATCGCCGTGTCCTCGGAGTCGACCCTGCCGCTCCTGCCGGAGAGCGTCCGGTCGGCGGCAGTGGTCACCGGCAACCCCGTACGACCGGAGATCCTGACCGGCCACCCGGACAAAGCAGTGACTGCCCTCGGTCTCCACACCTTCGACCGGCGCCTTCCGACGGTGTACGTCACCGGAGGCGCGCAAGGCTCACAGCAGATCAACGACGTGGTCGGCGGCGAACTGCCATGGCTACTGGAACGCGCCAACGTTGTACACCAGTGCGGCTCCGCCCACCAGCAGGCGCTGTCCGCTCGCGCCGCAGGGCTGACTGCCGCCCTCGCCGCCCGGTACCACCTCACCCCCTTCGTCGGGCCGGAGCTGCCGGATGTCCTGGCCATGGCCGACCTGGTGATTTCGCGCAGCGGCGCGGGCACCCTGGCGGAGCTGACCGCCCTGGGCAAGCCGGCAGTGTTCGTCCCTCTTGCGACGGCGGCCGGAAACGAGCAGGCGCACAACGCCCGTCATCTGGAGGAGGCCGGGGCCGCGGTCGCCCTCCTCGGCGACGTCACCGGCCGGCACCTGCGCGATGCGGTCGGCCCGCTCCTCGACGATCCGGCGCGCCAGGGCGCGATGGCCGCAGCGGCCAGGGCACACGGTCGCCCGGACGCTGCGGAAAGGCTCGTGGACGTGATCCTGTCCGCAGCATCCCAGTAACAGCGCGGTCGGCAGTGGTCTACGCGATCCGTCCACCGGTATGCAGCACGGTGCCAACTTCAATGAGCACAGCGCACTCGTGGAACGCAGCGTCGTCCTGGCCCATCGGGTCGGGCACGTCCCGGTCGCCGAGGTAGAGGCGCAGTTTGTTCTCGTTCTCCGGGCCGCAGACGGCCCGGAGGGTAGCGAGAACGGAGGCGTCCATGGCGAGCACCGTGTTCGCCCAATCCAGCATGTCCAGGTTGATCTGCTGAGCACGGTGAGCAGTGAGGTCGTAGCCCAGCCGCCGGGCGGCGTTGATCATGACGGAATGGGCGGGCCGGTCCTGCCACTTGCCGATCAGCCCGGCCGAGCGGACGGCCAGACCTGGTCCGCCCCGTCGAGCGAGAGCGAGCTGGGCGAAGGGGCTGCGACAGTAGTTCCCCAGACACACGGCGAGCAGATTCGACATCAGGCGCCGCCCGTGGCCTTGAGCGCGTGTCCGAGGGCGCTCACCACTCGGTGGACATCTGCCTCGGTGAGGTGTTGGTGGAAGGGCAGGCTCAGGATTTCCCGGCTGACCCGCTCCGTAGCGGCCAGGTCGCGCCTCCAGCGTGCGAAGGCGGGCTGAAGGTGGTTGGGCGGGTAATGAACGCCGACGCCGATGTTCCTGGCCCGCAGGTGAGCGAATACGTGGTCCCGGTGCGGTACGCGGACCTGACAAAGGTGCGGCACCGTGTGGTCGAGGTCGACGTCGACGAGCGTCACCCCCTCCAGCGCGTCCAGGGCCTCACTGTAGGTGCGCCACAAGTGCCGCCGGGAGCGCACGGCGGTGTCGAAATGGCCGAGCTGCGCCAGCCCGATGGCGGCGTTGATGGACGAGAGCTGATACCGCAAGCCGAAGCCTTCCACCTGGTAGCCGGTGGTCTCAGCGCGCTCGCTCTGGGACTGCGTGACGCCCAGCATGCGGAGTCGGCGGACAGCGGCGGCCTCCTCGGGCGTACGGGGGATGACGGCCCCGCCTTGGCCACAGGTCAGATTCTTGACAGGCCCGAAGGAAAAGCACGTCAGGGCCGTGTCGTCGGCGCCGACGTGCCGGGGTCCGCAGTGAGAGCCAAAGGCATGGGCGGCGTCCTCGATAACCGCGATGCCCCTCTCCGCCAGATCCTCACGAAGACGACCGAGGTCGACGGCCCGGCCACCGAAGAGCACCGGCAGCACGGCGGCCGTATCATCGGTGACTGCCTCCATGACGAGTTGCGGGGTGACGCACAACGTCGCCGGGTCCACGTCGATAAACCGCGGGGACGCTCCGACAGCCCGGATGACCTGCACAGTGGCGCAGAACGTCATGGACGGCACGATCACCTCGTCACCAAGACCGATGCCTGTGGCAAGCAGGGCGCTGTGCAGGGCAGCGGTACCGGAACTGACGGCCACCACGTCGGGTACGCCGAGGTACGCGGCGATCCGGCTCTCGAATTCGGCGGTGAGGTCAGTATGTCCGTACTGGCCCGCCTCCAGGACTCGGACGACTGACTCCGCCTCTTGTCCGTAGAGGTATGGGGACGCGTTTCGCCGGACGTCGGGAGTGGTCAGGCTCATGTGGTTACCCCGTTCATGGCGATGCGCTTCAGATCGGTCGTCTCACCGACGGCCAACGTCTCGACGTAGTTGGTCAGGAACACCCCTGTCCGGTAGGTCAGACGGTCATGGTCGACCGCGAGGCCGAACAGCCCGTTGACCATCTGGCCGACGAGATCGGCTCCGGCCGCCTCGGTCAGCGGGAAGCCTCCGGCGATCCGGACGTTCAGTTCGGTGATGGTGACCTGGCCGTCGTCCTGGACGAAGCCCTGCACGCAGCACAGGCCCTCGGCGCGTACAGCACGTAGGGCGGCCAGCACGAAATCGAGCACGGTGGTGTCGTGGAAGGTGGTGGAGACCGCGGCGAGCCCGGCCTTCACCAAGTCCCGGCGACGTAGGATCGCCGACGCTCGGCCCGTGCGGTCCACCAGGCAGTCCGCCGTGAACTCGGTTCCGTACACCCGCTCCTGCACCAAGGCCCCAGGGACCACCTCGCTCAGCAGCAGGGCGTGCTCCTTCTTCTCGACGAAGTGGACGTGCTGGGCACCGTGGCCGCGCCGGGGCTTGACCACCAGCCGCGTGTTCTCGGGGACCAGGTCGAGGGTGTCGCCCCACCATGACCGAGGCGTAGGCACTCCGTGCTCGGTGAGCACGCGATGAAAGGCTGCCTTGTCGATGCATGCGTGTACCGATGCGGGTTCGGGCAGCCACATCCGCACGCCGATCTCCTCCAGCCGAGAACTCATGCGCAGCAGCGGAGGAAGATCGTTCTCGATGGCGGGTACCACCGCGTGTACCGCCAGCGCCCGGCACAGCCCGGTCATGCGGGCTCGTAGTCCTGGTCGTCAGCCGACGGAATGACCTGGGGCACGACTTGCGGGAGAAGGAACCCTGGGGCGAGAGGGTTGGCGTCGGCGGCGATGACTCGGTGGCCGAGACGGGTAAGGCTTCGGGCCAGCCCGAAGCCTGGGTTCGCTCCGGTGCCGGTGACCAGGATCCGGCGCGGTGCGATCTGATCAGCGGGCACGGTAGTCCTCCAGAAACGCGGGCGCACGGCGGGAGGCTGGCAAAGAGGTGCGCCGGAGACCACCGCTCGCGAGCGGGGCCCACCGGTCGGGGTTGCGGCGGTACCACTCGGCGGTTTCAGCCAGCCCGTCCTTCAGGCGGTGAGTCGGCCGGTATCCGAGTTTGTTGCGGGCCTTGGACCAGTCGATCGAGTAGCGGACGTCGTTCGACGGTCGGTCAGGGATGTACGTGACCGCGTCCCACGTTGCGCCGCAGATCTTCAGCAGGTGGCCGGTCAGCTCCTTGCTGGACAGGTCAGTGCCTCCACCGAGGTTGTAGATCTCCCCCGGCTCCCCACCACGCAGTACCGCTTCGATCCCGGCACAGTTGTCTTCTACGTGCAGCCAGTTACGCACGTGCTGCCCCTGGTCATGGAGAGTAACGGGCGCTCCTCGCAGGAGCCGGGTCACGAAGAGCGGGATGATCTTTTCCGGGTACTGGTAGGGCCCGTAGTTGTTGCTGCTGCGAGTTACACATAGCGGGAGCCCAAGGGTTTGGTGAGCACCCAGGGCTACCAGGTCGGCGGCCGCCTTCGACACCGCGTACGGGACCGAGGGGCGCATGGGTGAATCCTCGGTCGCTGCTCCCTTCGGCAGCGGGCCGTAGACCTCGTCGGTGGAGACGTGGACGAATTTGGCGATGCTGTGGCGGTGAGCCGCGTCCACAAGCACCCGGGTACCGAGAACATTCGTGGACAGAAACCCGTCGGCCGCGTCATAGGAACGATCGACGTGGGACTCGGCCGCGAAATGCACCACTGCTGTGGTACCGGACGCCATCAAGTTGTCGACGGCAGTTGCGTCTCGGATGTCACCATGGACGAACCGGAGCTTGTCTGACAGGAACGCCATGCCCAGGTTCTCGATGTGACCGGCATAGGTGAGGGCGTCGAGGACGGTCACGCGGGCGACGTCCTTGGCCTGGATGATTCGCTTGACGAAGTGCGAGCCGATGAAGCCCGCACCTCCAGTGACGAGTACGTGTTCCATGCACGCCTCCCGGAAGAGTGGCAGCCAGGCACATCACGCAGAAAGGCGATGTCCTCAGACCGTCGAAAGATGCTCGGAATCTCGCCGAGCTGCCTCCACGGTGGGCCGCACACCCCGTTGGAGTCTGTATCCCCGATGTGGGCCCGCTTTGCGAATCGGGTCGCTACGGTGCCGTACAGACACCAGAGTTGGGGGGTGTGCATGACGACGGAAGCGGTACGACATCCCCTGACCTACGTGCGCCAGCAACGCGGGTGGAGCATGGAAAAGCTTGCCTATCACCTGAACCTGGCCGCGCAACGCCGCGGTCTTCGCATCGCTGCCGACCGCAGTCGTATCTACCGGTGGGAGCACAGGCGGGTAGGCGCCCCCAGCGACCTCTATCAAGAGCTGCTGGCCGACGTCCTGGGCATCGATTCCGCACGATGGCGGACCATGACATGGCCGTGGTGGCTCCCCGCCTACGATCGCCCATTCCCCTTCAGCCCAGCCGGCGTCCGCGCCGCCCACACGGAGTTATTGGTGGATCTCGACCAGCCTGACCGCCGCACCTTCCTCGTTCTCGCCGCCGGATCCTTGGTCGGTATGGCAACCGAATGGTCCCGCGTCGAACCCGAACGTCTGGCCGGGGCTCTGGCCGGGCGCCGCGTCGACGAAAGCCTGCTCACCTGGCTGGAGAGCAGCGTCGAACGTCTCCCTGGCCTGGCGAACGCATCCCCTCAAGAGTGTGCCGACCTCCTCGGCGCGGCCATGCGCGTCACCATCGGCCTGCTCGACTCAGCCCGCTACGACGAACCCACCGGCCACCGCCTGCGTACCGTCCTGGCTCACGCGGCGCAGAGCGCCGCATGGCTCCAGTTCGACCAAGGCCACCATGCCTCGGCGCAACGCCATTGGCGCACCGCCCTGCACTCAGCCCACAGCGCCGATGATCGGGACCTCGGAGCCGGAGTCCTCTCCGACCTCGCTTACTCCGCCACTTGGCTCGGCCATCCCAGTGAAGCGGTCGAGATCCTCTCCCTAGCCCGTACCCGAACCCGCTACGCGATAGCCCGCTCCCTGCTCGATGTACGCCGGGCTCGCGCTCTCGCGGTCCTCCAGGACGATGTAGGCACCGCCCGGGCCCTCAACGACGCCGAACACCAACTGGAGCGTGGCAGAGCACAACCCGCACCCCCGTGGGTGTCCTGGATGTCATCCGCCGACCTCGCCGTTGATGCGGGGCGCTGCTGGCTGGACCTGGGAGACCCCCGGCGAGCGACCGCCGCATTGGAGGAGGGCCTGGGCTTGCTGGTTCCCGAACGGGAGAGGACCCGCGCCATCATGCTTACCTACCGTGCCCACGCAGCGCTCGCCAACCATGACGTGGACGCTGCCGTGGCAGACACTCGAACAGCGCTGGACACCGCTTTGGGAACAGGTGCTTCACGGTGTCTCGACCTGGTGCGCAGCACACTGCGGGAATCGCTTGAACCACACAAGGGCGAAACCGCCGTTCGAGACCTGCGCTCGTACGCACTCCAGCGGCTGACGTCCGTGCGTGCGTGAACAGCCTGCCCGGACACCGGACGAGTTGGGCGCATCGCATGACCAACGCGTGACCAGCAGCGCCCAGGAACAGACAGAAACACCTGGGCGCAGGCCGCGACAGCCGGAAGCAAGGAACCGGAACCTAGACGGCAAACTCGCAGGTCAAAGGGCTATTTCGACTGGGGCGGCCGGGGGTGGCGGCCCCGGTCGTCGTCCCCCACCCCCATGACGCCGTGTCAGGACGCGCCGCCCGGGCGGGCCCGGCCGCGGGCGTGGCGGGACATCACCGCGCGCAGCACCCGGCGCCCCTCGACCGAGAGATCCAGGACCCGGCGCAGGCCGGACGCGCCGCCGGCCGTCTCCGCGGTCCCGCCGAGGATCTCCAGGATCTCGGCCTGGCGGCGGAGTTCGCCCAGGACGAGCGGGCCGCCACCGGCCGCCCCGCCTTCCCGGCAGCGGTTCAGCGCCTCCGTGTCCGTCGCCGCCGGGAAGTCGAACCGCCCGTGGACGTCCAGCGCGAGGAGCGAACAGGCGTCGGCCCAGGCGCGCAGCGGTCCGGCCTCGAACTCCCGGGGCGCCGCGCCGAGCAGGGCGACGACGCGGACCGTCGTCGCACCGGTCACCGGTCCCGCGCCGTCGGCCCCGGCCCGCTCCAGCTCCGCGTGCACGGCGTCGAGCCGGTCCGCCCACCGCGCCCCGGTCTCGCAGCTCGCCCAGAGCGGGCGCAGCGGCTCCGGATCGCTCCCGTCCTCCGCCGGTGGAAGACAGCGGTCCAGGCAGGCGAGTCCACTCGCCGCCAGGCCTCGCTCGTCGGCATCCGCGATCAGCTCCAGCAGATTCACCGGCACCTCCCCCATCCGTCCATCGGTCCACGGGAGCTCAGCGCAGCCCGCTACCGCATACAGCGCCCGATGGCTGAAAGGCGTCACTCTTCCGACACGGAGGATCACTGCGGGACTCAGCCGGACAACCTCTCGATGCCCAGACGGTCCAGAAATGCGAAGAAAAGTTCCTCACCGGAGCGCTCGGGATGCTCGACGCGCAGCAGTTCGAGCAGGGGCCCTTCGAGGACACCGCGGCCGGATTCCGCCGCCCACCGGACGGCTCGCGCGGCGGCGTCCTCGGGTTGCAGGAAGTAGTCCTCGATCGTCGTGCCGTCCCGGTCGAGGTGCGCGGCCATCGGTGCCCGGCCCAGACAGGCGTACCAGGCTCCGCTGTACGGCGCCGCCGCCTCCACCGCCACGCAGACTCCGTCCATGACGAACCCGAAGAGGACCGGCTCCCCCACCGCGTCGGCGAGCGCGGCCATGCTGCCCGGCGAGGGTTCGGTGGGGTGGGACCAGACCTGCCAGCCGTCCGCGCGGTACTCCCGCAGCGTCAGCCGCTCGCGCGCCTCCCGCAGGGCAGGGTGACCGATGAGCGGCTCACCGCTGCGGCCCACCAGATAGCAGCCCCAGAAACCCACGTCTCGCTCCCCCCGCGGTCCGGGGTTCCATTCTGCCCACCGGGCAGCGGCGGGAAGCGCGAAATCGGGTCAACCCGGGACGGGGCCGGACCCGCGGACGGCACGGGCCCGGCCACGCCTCACCGCGTGCTGTCGGCGAGCTCCTCGAACTGCGCCCAGGTCAGCTTCGGCTCGCGCGGGTCCCACAGCTTCTGGGACACGGCGTTGAGCGGCATCCGTATCCCGTCGGCCACCTGCTGCTGGGTCTGGGCGTTCGGCAGGTCGCCCCAGACCGCGAACCGGCCGCCCAGGATCTGCTTCGAATAGCGCGCGGCCACGGGCTCGGTGCCGCGCAGGACGAACGGCGTCCACTGCTCGTAGATGCGCTTGCCCGTCGGGTACGTGAAGTCGTTGGGCTCGCCGAGCACGTAGTAGAGGAACTCGTCGTTGAGGTTGACCACGTCGCGGCCCTCGGCGAGGTACTCCTGCGGCGGCCGGGCGCCGATCTCCTTGCCCGTCCAGTACTCGACCTCGATGCCCTTGTGGGCGGTGACCGTGCCGCCGCTGAAGAAGCCGTCGTTCCACGCCTTGGGGATCTTCTCCGCGTCGCGGATGACCGCGGCGCGGTCGTTCAGCCAGCCCTCCGTCAGGTCCTGGACGGTGGCGTCGGCGCCGTACTTCTCCCGTGCGGCGGCGGCGAGCTGCGGGTAGGAGGCGGCCGGATCGCTCACGGTGAGGGCCTGGTACTCGTCCGCGCCGACGTGGAACCAGTCGCCGGGGAAGAGCTCGGTGTACTCCTTCAGCAGGTCGTCGACGATCTTCGCCGCCCCGGGCTCGGAGATGTCGATGGCGCCCTGCCGGGCGACGCCCTGGGTGTTGCGCAGCTGGAGATCGGGGTGGGCGCGCAGCACGGCACCGAGGTGTCCGGGTGAGTCGATCTCGCCGACGATGGTGATGTGGAGGCTCTGGGCGAGCTTCACGATCCGGCGGACCTCGGTCTTGGTGAGGTGCTCGTCGGAGACGACCTCGGGGTGCGAGTCGGACTCGATCCGGAAGGCCTGGTCGTCGGAGAAGTGCAGTCCGAGCTGGTTGAGCTTGAGGTCGGCCATCTCGCGCAGCCGTCCCTCGATCCACTCCGCGCTGTAGTGCTTGCGCGCGATGTCGAGGTTGAGCCCTCGCTGCGGCCGGTCGGGGGTGTCGCGCACGGTGCCCTCGGGCATGGTGCCGTCGGCGTTCAGGGACTGCTTGAGGGTGCGGGTCCCGTAGAAGACGCCGGCCTGGGCGGGACCGCTGATCGTGACCGTGTTGTCCGCGGTCTTCAGGGTGTACGACTCCGGGTCGCCCTTCGCCGAGGCCGCGAGCGCCAGCTCGACGTCGCCGGAGCGCGGGGACTTCTCGCCCCGGTAGCCGATCTTCAGCTCCTTGGCGAGCAGTTTCGCCTCGTCGGCGAGCCCGGCGTCGGCCGCGACGACCGTGCTGTCCTTGGCCGGTTTCCAGCCCGGACCGCGTGCGGCGGTGTGCTCGCGCACCGCGGGTATCGTCCGCGGCGTCGTGGAGAGCGGATAGCTCCGGGTGGGTGAGGGCTCGGCGCTGGTGGCGGAGGAGGCCGGCCCGTTCTGTGTTCCGGAGCCGGAACCGTCGGGCCAGACGACGACGGTGAGGGTGACGGCGGCTGCCGCCGCGACGGCCGCGCCGGCGACCAGGGGTCCACGTGAGGGCGACATCGGTCAGAAACCTCCGGATCGGGGGAAGAACAGGTCAAAGAAGACGAGAAAGCCGGGCATTTCCCCCACCGGTACGTCCATCAAGCGTTCCGAAACTCTCCCGTCCGGGTGAACTTCTCGCATCATTCGGTTGCGCGTTACGCGGTCTCGCTAGCGTGGCGGCGTACACGAGGCACACACGAACCAACCCTCACTTCTCTCCCCCGCGCAACCTCGTCGCTCTCCGGCCCCTCTCCAGGGTCACAGATGTCATTCATCCGAGGAGTCCCGCTGACCAGGTCCAGCGAGTCCCACGCAGGCCTGCCGGAACCACCGCGGCAGGCCGGGCGGACGGCCGTGCCCGTGCAGAGCCGCGGCCCCGCCCCGGACCCGGCGGAGGCCTCGGTGGAGGCCCCCGTTCCGGAACCAGTGTCGGTGAGTACGCGCGGGAGTGCCCACTCGAGCGGGCTGGCCCGCTTCAACGCCTGGCCCCGGGAGCTCGCCGAGGCCGCCCTGCTGGAGTGCTGCGGCAGCAGCCGCTGGGCACTGCGGCTGGCGGCCCACCGCCCCTACCCGGACCTGGACACCCTGCTCGCGGCCTCCGACGAGGCGGGGTACGACCTCGCGCCCGCGGACATCTCCGAGGCACTCGCCGCGGAGAGCGCGCCCTGCCTGCACCACGACGCGCCCCGCGCGGCCCATCTGGCGCTGCGCGCCGCCCACGCCGCGTACGAGAGCCGCTTCGGCCATGTCTTCGTGATCTGCCTCGACGGGCTGCGGCCCTCGCTCCACGTCGACCAGGTGCTGGCCGCCATCCGCACCCGGCTCGCGCACGAGCCGGACGAGGAGCGTTCCCTGACCGCGGAGGAGATGCGACGACTCGCCCGGGGCCGCATCATCGAGCTGGTGACGGAGGCGGGCCGGACGCCCGACCCGTTCCGCCCGGTGGCATATGACCCTCAGTAGCCCGTCCGTGCCTGTTTGATTGCCACTTTGATCACACCGCCAGGCCCCGCCGCCATGGAACCGACAAAGCGTCGCTACGATGGCCGGGGCCGGTGGACCGTACCCGGCCGGGTCAGACCGACAGTCAAGCCGGCCGACCCCAATCCCCGCTCCCGGAGGGTTCTTCCGTGCCGGCTGGAACGCTGTACCGCGGCCGGGAAGGCATGTGGTCCTGGGTGGCTCATCGAGTCACCGGTGTCCTCATTTTCTTCTTCCTGTTCGTACACGTCCTGGACACCGCTCTCGTGCGTGTCTCCCCCGAGGCGTACGACGAGGTCGTGGCCACCTACAAGACCCCGCTCGTAGCGCTGCTCGAGTACGGCCTGGTGGCCGCGATCCTCTTCCACGCGCTGAACGGTCTCCGGATCGTCGCCGTGGACTTCTGGGCCAAGGGCCCGCGCTACCAGAAGCAGATGCTCTGGACCGTCCTCGGTATCTGGATCGTGCTGATGGTCGGGGCCCTGTACCCCGTACTCGGTCACGCCGTACGCGAAGTCTTCGGGAGCTGAAGCCAATGTCCACCGAGACTTCTTCCTCGTCGGCGATCGGTGACGTCGAGGGCGTGAGCCTGTACGACGTCGACAACCCCGCCCCCGTGATCGAGCCCCCGCGCAAGCGCACGGGCAAGACCCCCAAGGGTTCGCGCACCAACTTCGAGATGTACGCCTGGCTCTTCATGCGCCTGTCGGGCATCGTGCTGGTCGTTCTCGTCATCGGCCACCTGCTGATCCAGCTGGTGCTGGACGGCGGCGTCTCCAAGATCGGTTTCGCCTTCGTCGCGGGCCGCTGGGCCTCGCCGTTCTGGCAGGTCTGGGACCTGGCGATGCTGTGGCTCGCCATGCTCCACGGTGCCAACGGCCTCCGTACGGTCATCAACGACTACGCCGAGCGGGACAACACCCGCTTCTGGCTGAAGATGCTCCTGTACACCGCCACGGTGTTCACCGTCCTGCTGGGCACGCTGGTGATCTTCACCTTCGACCCGAACATCCGCTAGGCGCCGGGACAGAGGGACCAGAGGAAAACCATGCAGATCCACAAGTACGACACCGTCATCGTCGGCGCCGGCGGCGCCGGCATGCGCGCGGCCATCGAGTCGACCAAGCGCAGCCGCACCGCCGTGCTGACGAAGCTCTACCCCACCCGCTCCCACACGGGCGCGGCGCAGGGCGGCATGGCCGCCGCGCTCGCCAACGTGGAGGAGGACAACTGGGAGTGGCACACCTTCGACACGATCAAGGGCGGCGACTACCTGGTCGACCAGGACGCCGCCGAGATCCTCGCGAAGGAGGCCATCGACGCCGTTCTCGACCTGGAGAAGATGGGCCTGCCGTTCGGCCGTACGCCCGAGGGCAAGATCGACCAGCGCCGCTTCGGCGGCCACTCCCGCAACCACGGTGAGGCCCCCGTCCGCCGCGCCTGCTACTCGGGCGACCGCACCGGCCACATGATCCTCCAGACGCTGTACCAGAACTGCGTCAAGGAGGGCGTGGAGTTCTTCAACGAGTTCTACGTCCTGGACCAGCTGGTCGTCGAGGTGGACGGCGTCAAGAAGTCCGCCGGCGTCGTCGCCTACGAGCTGGCCACCGGCGAGATCCACGTCTTCCAGGCGAAGTCGGTCATCTACGCCTCGGGCGGCACCGGCAAGTTCTTCAAGGTGACGTCGAACGCGCACACCCTGACCGGTGACGGCCAGGCCGCCTGCTACCGCCGGGGTCTGCCGCTGGAGGACATGGAGTTCTTCCAGTTCCACCCGACGGGCATCTGGCGCATGGGCATCCTGCTGACGGAGGGCGCCCGCGGTGAGGGCGGCATCCTCCGCAACAAGGACGGCGAGCGCTTCATGGAGAAGTACGCGCCGGTCATGAAGGACCTCGCGTCCCGTGACGTCGTGTCCCGCTCCATCTACACGGAGATCCGTGAGGGCCGCGGCTGCGGTCCCGAGGGCGACCACGTCTACCTCGACCTCACCCACCTCCCGCCGGAGCAGCTGGACGCCAAGCTCCCGGACATCACCGAGTTCGCGCGCACCTACCTCGGCATCGAGCCCTACACGGACCCGATCCCGATCCAGCCGACCGCGCACTACGCCATGGGCGGCATCCCGACCAACGTCGAGGGCGAGGTGCTGGCCGACAACACCACCGTCGTCCCGGGCCTGTACGCCGCCGGCGAGGTCGCCTGTGTCTCCGTGCACGGCGCCAACCGCCTCGGCACCAACTCGCTGCTCGACATCAACGTCTTCGGACGCCGGTCGGGCATCGCCGCCGCCGAGTACGCCGAGAAGAACGACTTCGTCGCGCTTCCCGAGAACCCGGCCCAGCTGGTCCAGGACCAGGTCGAGCGGCTGCGGAACTCCACGGGCACCGAGCGCGTCTCGGCGCTGCGCCTGGAGCTCCAGGAGTGCATGGACGCCAACGTGATGGTGTTCCGCACCGAGCAGACCATCAAGACCGCGGTGGACAAGATCGCCGAGCTGCGCAGGCGCTACCTCGACGTGTCCATCCAGGACAAGGGCAAGCGGTTCAACACCGACCTGCTGGAGGCCATCGAGCTGGGCAACCTGCTCGACCTGGCCGAGGTCATGGCGACCTCCGCGCTGGCCCGCAAGGAGTCCCGCGGCGGTCACTACCGCGAGGACTACCCGAACCGCGACGACGTCAACTTCATGCGCCACACCATGGCGTACCGCGAGGTCGCGGACGACGGCACCGAGTCGATCCGGCTCGACTACAAGCCGGTCGTCACGACCCGCTACCAGCCGATGGAGCGTAAGTACTGATGGCAACCCCCACCCTGGAGAAGTCGGACAAGGCCCCCGAGCCCGAGGCAGGCTTCGCCGACTCCCCGTACATCACGGTCACGTTCCGGATCCGCCGCTTCAACCCCGAGGTCTCCGACGAGGCCCAGTGGCAGGACTTCCAGATCTCGATCGACCCGAAGGAGCGTGTGCTCGACGCCCTTCACAAGATCAAGTGGGAGACGGACGGCACCCTGACGTTCCGCCGCTCCTGCGCGCACGGCATCTGCGGCTCCGACGCGATGCGGATCAACGGCAAGAACAGGCTCGCCTGCAAGACGCTGATCAAGGACATCAACCCGGAGAAGCCGATCACGATCGAGGCCATCAAGGGCCTCACGGTCCTCAAGGACCTCGTGGTCGACATGGACCCGTTCTTCCAGGCCTACCGCGATGTCATGCCCTTCCTCATCACCAAGGGCAACGAGCCGACGCGTGAGCGCCTGCAGTCCCCCGAGGACCGCGAGCGCTTCGACGACACCACCAAGTGCATCCTGTGCGCCGCGTGCACGTCCTCGTGCCCGGTGTTCTGGAACGACGGCCAGTACTTCGGCCCGGCGGCCATCGTCAACGCGCACCGGTTCATCTTCGACTCGCGTGACGAGGGCGGCGAGCAGCGCCTGGAGATCCTCAACGACCGTGACGGTGTGTGGCGTTGCCGCACGACGTTCAACTGCACGGACGCCTGCCCGCGTGGCATCGAGGTCACCAAGGCGATCCAGGAAGTGAAGCGCGCGCTGATCACGCGTCGCTTCTGACCCACCGCGGTACCTCAGGAGGCCCCGTCCCGCGCACGCACCGTGCGGGGGACGGGGCCTCCTGGTGTGCGGGGCCGGGTCCGGCGGGACGATCCCCCCGATAGCCTTGGGACCGTGGTGAAGCAACAGAAGAACGTGGCCGAAGGTCCCGGGACCGTCGGCGGGCGGCCGGCCGGCAGGTCCAAGGCGCCGAAGAGCGAGCAGACCCGCACCCTGATCCTGGAGACCGCGCTCCGGCTCTTCGAGGAGCGCGGCTACGACCGGACCACGATGCGTGCCATCGCCCAGGAGGCGGGGGTATCCGTCGGGAACGCGTACTACTACTTCTCCTCGAAGGAGCACCTCGTCCAGGGCTTCTACGACCGGATCGCCGCCGAGCACACGGCCGCAGTCGGTCCGGTTCTGGCGGGGGACAGGGATCTCGCCGTACGCATCCGGGGTGTGCTGCACCGCTGGCTGGACGTGGCGGGGCCGTACCACCGCTTCGCCGCCCAGTTCTTCAAGAACGCCGCCGATCCGGACAGCCCGCTCTCCCCGTTCTCCCGGGAGTCGGCCGATGCCCGCGACGCGGTCGTCGCCCTGCACGAGCGCTGCCTGTCGGGCTCCTCGGTCAAGGCCGACCCGGAACTGGCCCGGCTGCTGCCGGAGCTGATGTGGCTGATGCAGATGGGCCTGGTGCTGTTCTGGGTCTACGACCGCTCCGAGAACACCGAGCGCAGCCGCAGGCTCGTCGAGCGCACGGCGCCGCTGGCCGCACGGGCGATCGCGCTCTCCCGCTTCCGGGTGCTGCGACCGCTCGTGCGGCAGATCCACGACGTACTGGTGGAGTTCCTGCCCGGCGCCGGCTCAGGCGGCGCTCAGGACGTCAGATCCAGCTGAGTTCCCAGAGCCGCCAGATCCCGGTGCCGTCGGAGAGGTACTGGGATCCGGACACGCTCTGCTTGCTGACGACGTAGTCCTTCTTCTGCCACAGCGGGACCAGCGGCACGTCCTCGCCGACCAGCTCCTGGAGCTCCTTGAAGTCGGCCGAGGTCCGGCCGCGGTCGCTGTACTGCTGGGTGGCGGAGATCAGCGCGTCCATCTTCGAGCTGACGTAGCCGTTGTGGAGGGAGCTCTCGCGGCCGACCAGCGGCTGGCTGAAGGTGTCGGGGTCCGGGAAGTCGGGGAGCCAGCCCACGGTGTACGCGTCGTACTCACCGGCCGCGTAGCCCTTCTGGAAGGCCTGCCATTCGACGGCCTTCTCCGTGACCTCGAACAGCCCGTCCTTCTCCAGCTGGCGGACCAGCTCGGCGGACTCCTCCTTGTTGGCGTCGTCGTCGCGGTGGGCGAAGGTGATGTGCAGCGGCAGCTCCACACCCGCCTTCTCCATCAGCGCCCGGGCTCGCTTGGAGTCCGGCTGCGGATAGGCGTCGAAGAAGGGCGTGCTGTGCCCGATGTAGCCCTGCGGGATCAGCGAGTAGAGCGGGTCGACGGTGCTCTTGTACACGTCCGAGACCAGCGGTCCGCGGTCGATGATCCAGGCGATGGCCTGGCGGACCCGCTTGTCCGAGAGCGGCGAGCCGTCCCTGACGTTGAAGACGAGGTTGCGGATCTCGGCGCTGTCCATCTCGGTGACGCGCATGTCGGTGGCGCCCGGGTCGAGCTCGGCGAGGGTCTCGGACGGCAGCTGACGGTGGGTGACGTCCACGTCGCCGGCCGCCCAGGCCGCCTGGAGCGCCTCGGAGCCCTCGAAGTAGCGGATGTTCACCGGGCCACCGGTGGTCTTCAGAGCGCCCTTGTAGGCCGGGTTGGGCACCAGTTCCGCGGAGGCGCCGGGCACGTACGACTTCAGGGTGTACGGACCGGAGCCGTCGACCTGGTTCCCCGTGCGGAGCTTGTCCTTGGGGTAGTTCGCCGGGTCGACGATGGACCCGGCGCCCGTGGCGAGCTTCTGCGGGAACGTCGCGTCCCGTGCGGAGAGGTTGAAGGTGATCGTGCGGCCCTCGGCCACGACATTGGTGAGGCTGGGGAACAGCACCGAGGGGCCGACGTCCGCCTTGATCTTCAGCATGCGGTCGAAGGAGTACTTGACGTCCTTCGCCGTGATCTTGCGGCCGCTGGAGAAGGTCAGGTCGTCCCTCAGGGTGCAGCGGTAGGTCTGGAGCTTCTGGCCGATGAAGGCGCAGCTCTCGGCCGCGTCGGGTTCCGGCACGACGGCCCCGGACCTGAAGGTCATGAGGGACTGGTAGAGGTTGCTGTAGATCGCCCAGGAACCCGCGTCGTACGCGCCCGCCGGGTCCAGCGAGGTGACCTCGTCGGATGTGCCGACCGTGACCGGCGTCTGGTTCTCCTCATCCGATGGGAGAAGTTGCCAGGCTCCTACGCCTGCGATGACCAGTACCGCCAGAATCGCGAGAATCCGAAGACGGATCAACCGCATGTGCCGTGCTCCCTTGCAACCCACCCCGGCTCATGTGCACAGAAAGGCACATCGCCGCATGTTCTTCCTCACCCAATCACACGATATTCACATCTGGAAGTTCGGGTGGGTTGCTCACAGGTTCGGCCCATTCCGGCTCTCCGGGTCAGGTCATGCCTGGTGGGAGGCGAGTTGGACCACGGTGATGTCGGACGGAGCACCCACCCGCACGGGCGGGCCCCAGGCTCCGGCGCCCCGCGAGACGTACAACTGGGTGTCTCCGTAACGCTCGTAGCCGGCGACGGTGGGGTTCGCGAACCCGGCCAGCAGATTGCCGGGCCAGAGCTGGCCGCCGTGGGTGTGGCCGGAGAGCTGGAGTCCGACGCCGTATTCGACGGCCTCGTCGATGACGACCGGCTGGTGCGCGAGGAGGACCGAGGCGCGGCTGCGGTCGCGGTCGCCGAGCGCGCGGGCGAAGTCGGGGCCCTGGCCCTCGCTCTCGCCCGCCACGTCGTTGACACCCGCGAGATCGAAGCCGCTGATCTCGACGCGGGCGTTCTCCAGGGGGTGCAGCCCCAGCTCGCGGACGTGGTCGACCCACTCCGCGGCACCCGAGAAGTACTCGTGGTTGCCGGTGACGAAGTAGCTGCCGTGGCGTGATTCGAGACGGGCGAGCGGTTCGGCGGCGGGGCCGAGGTCGGCCACGGAGCCGTCGACGAGGTCGCCGACGACGGCGACCAGATCGGGGCTGGTGGCGTTGATCGCGTCGACGATGCGCTGGGTGTGCGCGCGCCCCAGGATCGGGCCGAGGTGGATGTCGCTGACCACGGCGATGCGGAAGCCGTGGGCGGAGCGCGGCAGCCCGGCGAGCGGGACGGTGATGCGCTTGGTGCTGGGGCCGCGGAGCACGCCGTACGTGCCGTTGGCGACGGTGCCGAGCCCGGCCAGGGCGGCAGCTCCGCCGACGGCGCGGGCGACGAACAGCCGGCGCGAGGGGTCGGCGACGGCCGGGGCGGCGGGAGCCTCGGCGCGGGGGGTGGTGTCGGTGCGGGTGCTGCCGGAGCCGGCGTCGGAGGCCGCGACGGCGGCCACGGCCCGCTCCTCGCTCTCCGCGCCGGCGGCCCCGTCCTTGCGGGCCAGGAAGCGGCGCAGCAGGGGGCGCACGGCCTCCCCGGCCAGCAGGGCGAGCGTCAGATAGAGCAGGGCGGCCAGCCAGAGATAGCCGGGCCAGGCCAGCACCTGCTGGAGTGCGAAGGGGAAGCCGGAGCGGCTGGAGACGAGGGCTCCGACGGAGAGCAGGGGAAGCACGAAGGCCGCCACGGTGCCCGCACGGCGCGCGAGGCTTCCGGGGAGCGTGGTGTCACCGATCAGCCGGCGCCACAGATATCTGTGCACCCCGGCGAGCAGCGCGAGCACCGCCACCGCCACGAGCACGAAGACCACTACCACGTACGCTCCCCCGCTGAACCGGTCCTGTCCGGACGTCCATCCTCGTCCGGCACGCCATCTGCCTTAGCGAACGCCTTCGCGAGCGGCTTCGTGCCCGGATCCGGGACCGGATTCCTGCCCGTCCTCCCGGCCCCCTCCCGAACCGGCTTCACGGCGCAGGGCCCTGACACCGCGGAACCCGATGACGCCCACGGCCGTCCCCAGAAGAAACGACGTGACGGCGAGCAGGAGATGGACCCAGAAGTAGGCGGTCGGGTCGCCCGCGTCGTCGAACGCGAGCCCGCTGCCGTCCTTCCAGAGGTTCTTCACAAAGGTGACCCAGATGACCCAGCTCCATGCTCCGAAGACGAGCAGGAACCAGGAAACGGGGCGGCTGAGCTTCATGCCCCCAGTATCGCCGTCACCCCTGCGTAAGCTCGCACGGGGTGGGCTGTCCCGGCGGTACGCACGGCGGGTCAGGCCATCCGGGTCCCGATACCCGTCAACGCCCTGTACGTTTCCGACCGTGCCTGCTCTGAAAAAGACCGTATTGACGGTCATCTCTGCTGCGTTGCTGTCCGTATCTGTCGTCAGTCCCGCAGGGGCGGCCGACAAGGACAAGACCGACGACAAACAGCCGAAGCCGACCGTTCCGATGTCGACCCTGGGCGGCGAGCGGCTGGGCAGGGTGGGTACCCAGGTCCAGCTGGGCCCCGGCGCCCCGGTGCTGCCCAAGGAACTCAGCGCCCGGTCGTGGATCGTCGCCGACGCGGAGAACGGGCAGGTGCTCGCGGCGCACAACGCGCACTGGCGGCTGCCGCCCGCCTCCACCCTGAAGATGCTCTTCGCCGACACGGTGCTGCCCGCCCTCCAGCCCAAGACCCTCACCCACATGGTGACCGAGGAGGAGCTCGCCGGCGTGGGCGCGGGCAGCAGCCTGGTGGGCGTCAAGGAGGACCACACCTACACGGTCCACGACCTGTGGCTCGGTGTGTTCCTGCGCTCCGGCAACGACGCCGTGCACGTGCTGTCCGAGATGTACGGCGGCGTGCCCGCGACGGTCGCCGCGATGCAGCGGCACGCCGAGGAGCTCCAGGCCCTGGACACGAGGGTCGTCTCGCCCGACGGTTACGACGCCCCGAACCAGGTCTCCAGCGCGTACGACCTGACGCTGTTCGCCCGGAGCGGTATGCAGAAGGCCGACTTCCGCGAGTACGCGGCGACGGCGACCGCCGAGTTCCCCGGCGAGAAGAAGAAGGGCAAGAAGCGCGAGACCTTCGAGATCCAGAACACCAACCGGCTGATCACCGGTGACATCGGGGTGGAGCCGTACAAGGGCATCGCGGGGGTCAAGAACGGCTACACGACCCACGCGGGCAACACCTTCACGGGGATCGCCGAACGCGACGGGAAGGTCCTCCTGGTGACCGTCATGAACCCGTCGTCGGAGGAGAGCCACGCCGTCTACAAGGAGGCCGCGAGCCTGCTCGACTGGGGCTTCTCGGCCAGCGGCAAGGTGACCCCGGTGGGTGAGCTGGTGCCGCCGAAGTCCGCCGTGACCGACAGCGCGAAGGGCTCGGAGCCCGCGGCGGGCGCGGACAAGGCCGAGGCCAAGGAGGTGCCGGCCACGACGGCGCACGCGGCCGCGGCCGGTACCGGCGGGGTCTGGACCGCGCTGTCGGTCGTGGGCGGGGTGCTGGTGCTCCTGGCGGCCGGGGTGTTCCTGGTCAACCGGCGCTGGCCGCTGCCGGACCTGGTCCGCCGCCTTCCGCGTCGCTGACGCCCTTGCCTCCGCCGCCGCCCGCGCTCCTCCCGTCCCCTCCGGGCCCTTCCTCCACGGGCTCATCCTTCTCGCGGGACTCCTCCTTGCTGGGCGTCGCCGTCCAGGCGGCGCAGACCAGCAGGAGCTTGGCGCTGAAGTTGATCCAGAGGAGGAGCGCGATCGGCACGCCGAAGGCGCCGTACATGCTCTTCGACGCGACGTCCCTCATATAGCTGCCGAGCAGCAGCTTGAGCAGTTCGAACCCGACCGCGCCGACCAGTCCGGCCACGATCAGACGGCGGCGCGGCGGTTCCACGCCCGGGAGCAGGGTCAGCAGGTAGAGCAGGATCAGGAAGTCCGCGAGGACGGCCACCACCACGGCGGCGGCCTGGAGCAGCATCCCGCCGGCGCCGTCCTCGGGGATGCCCAGCCGGTCGGCCGTCCAGCCGATGGCGGTCGAGGCGACGGTGGAGACGGCGAGCGTCACGAGGACGGCGCCGCCGAGGCCGAACAGCAGACCGGCGTCCTTGAGCTTGCGGACGACCGGATTGCCCTCGTCCACGTCGTCCTTCTCCCACACGGCACGCAGGCAGTCCCTCATGGAGCCGATCCAGCCGATGCCGGTGAAGAGCAGCAGCGCACCGGCGACCACACCCACCGTGCCCGCGTGGGCCACGAGGTTGTCGATGCCGAGCTGGTCCGAGATGCCGGGCACCTGCTCGGTGAGCTTGTCCTCGATCGTGTCGAGCTGGTCCTGGGAGAGCAGCGCGGCGCCGATCGCGGCGCCCACCGCGATCAGCGGGAAGAGCGCGAGGAAGCTGAGGAAGGTGATCGCGGCGGCGAGCCTGCTCCAGTGGACCCGTTGCAGGGTCTCGAAGGAGCGCCAGGCGTGCGTCTCCATCAGCCGAGCGACGAGCGGCCCGATGACGGGAAGGTTCTTCAGCCAGTCCATGACGTACGCGTACCCGTCCGGACGCGGAAAACCGGCGTCAGGAGCCTCCTGGATCAGCAATCACCCATTTCGGTGAGTGCTGTAACAAATCCCTCAAAAGGGTTTTCTCTGGCGATACGGTCACGACCATGTCTGTCGACACGGTGTCCTTGACCGGCTGGGGCCGCACCTCCCCGACGACCGCCGTGCGGTTCCGCCCCCGTACGTACGAGGACGCCGCCGTCGCGGTGCGGGGCCGCGGGCCCCGCGGTGTCGTCGCCCGGGGGCTGGGCCGCGCCCACGGTGACGCGGCGCAGAACGCGGGCGGGTCCGTGGTCGACATGACCGCGCTGGACCGCATCCACACGGTCGACACCGTCGCGGGGACGGTGGTCTGCGACGCCGGGGTCAGCCTCCACCGGCTGATGGAGGCGCTGCTCCCGCTCGGCTGGTTCGTCCCGGTCACCCCGGCGACCCGCCATGTGACCGTCGGCGGGGCGATCGGCTCGGACGTCCACGGCAGGAACCACCTGGCCTCCGGCTCCTTCACCCGGCATGTGCGCTCCCTGGAGTTGCTGACCGCCGACGGCGACGTGCGCACGGTCCTGCCGGGCACCGGCCTGTTCGACGCGACGGCGGGCGGCCTGGGGCTGACCGGGGTGATCCTCTCCGCCACCCTGGCACTGCGTCCCGTCACCACCTCGCTGATGTCGGTCGACACCGCGCGGGCCGCCGACCTGGACGAGGCGCTGGCGCGGCTCGCCGCGTGCGGGGCGGGCACGCCGTACGCGGCGGCCCGGGTCGATCTGCTGGCGCGCGGGAAGGCCACCGGGCGCGCCATCGTGACCAGGGGGGCGCATGTGCCTCTGGACGCGCTCCCGGCGCACGCCCGGCGCACAGCGCTCACGTTCCGTCCCGGACGCCTGCCGGCGGCCTCCGCGCTCCTGCCCGGGGGCCTGGCGGGGCGGGTGTCCGGGGCGTTGCTGCACGAGCTCCGCCACCGGGGCACGCCCGCCGTGCGGGCCGGGGAGCTCCAGCGGATCCCCGCCTTCCTCCACCCGCTGGACGCCGTTCCCCGGTGGAGCCGCTTCCCGGGCCGCGGCGGCGTCCTCCAGTACCAGTTCACCCTCGGGCACGGCCACGAGGAGACCCTGCACCGCATCGTCCGGCAGATCGCCGCGCGCCGCTGTCCCGCCTTCCACGCCGTGCTCAAGCGGTTCGGCGAGGCGGGGCCCGGCTGGCTCTCGTTCCCCAGGCCCGGCTGGACGCTCTCCTTCGGGCTGCCTGCCGGGCTGCCCGGCCTCGCGCGGCTGCTCGACGGGTTCGACGAGGAGGTGGCGGCGGCCGGCGGCCGGGTCTGCCTGGCGAAGGACGCGCGGCTGCGGCCCAGCCTGCTCGAAGTGATGTACCCCCGGCTGGCCGCCTTCCGGGCCCTGCGCCAGGAGCTGGACCCGACGGGGGCCTTCCGGTCCGACCTGTCCCGCCGTCTCGCGCTCTGACCCGCCGGGCGGCCCCGCCCGTCCGCTCCGCCCCTCCCCACCGCTCTGCCAGCTAGGAGTCACCCCGTGAAGGACGCCTTCGGTGCCCCGCAGTCCCTGCTCATCCTCGGCGGCACCTCGGAGATCGGGCTGGCCACCGCGCGCCGGCTGATCGCCCGCCGCACCCGGACCGTGCGGCTGGCCGGGCGGCCGTCCCCCGGGCTGGAGCGGGCCGCCGCCGAGCTGCGCGAACTGGGCGCGGACGTCCGTACGGTCGCCTTCGACGCGCTGGACTCCGGCTCGCACGAGGAGGTGCTCGGGAAGCTCTTCGCCGACGGCGACATCGACATGGTCCTGCTGGCCTTCGGCGTCCTGGGCGACCAGGCGCGCGACGAGGAGGAACCGCTCTCCGCGGTCCGGGTGGCGCAGACCAACTACACGGGGGCGGTCTCGGCGGGCTTGGTGTGCGCCGGCGCACTTCAGGCGCAGGGGCATGGCTCGCTGGTGGTGCTCTCCTCGGTGGCGGGCGAGCGGGCCCGGCGCGCCGACTTCATCTACGGCTCCAGCAAGGCGGGCCTGGACGTCTTCGCGCAGGGGCTGGGCGACGCGCTGCACGGGACCGGGGTGCACGTGATGGTCGTACGCCCCGGATTCGTGCGCTCACGCATGACGGCGGGGCGGGAGGAGGCGCCGCTCGCGACCACCCCGGGCGCGGTCGCGGACGCGATCGTCACGGGGCTGCGGCGCCGGTCGGAGACGGTCTGGGTGCCCGGAGCGCTGCGTGTGGTGATGTCGGCCCTGCGGCATGTGCCGCGCCCGCTGTTCCGGCGGCTCCCGGTGCGCTAGGGAGGACTGGGGGCAGGACCGGGCCGGTTGCCGGGCTCAGGGGCGCAGGGACGGCTGGTCCACGGAGCTGCCGCCCTGGGCCGGTACGGCGGGCGCGCCGCCGCCGGCCCCGAACGGGAACTCGTGGATCTTGCGCCAGACGCTGTCCGCGCCCTGTTCGTACAGCGCGAAGGAGGTACAGGTCCAGGCCGCCTCGTACGAGGAGAGCTCCTCGTAGGCGCGGTCCATCGCCTCCTCCGCGATGCCGTGCGCCACGGTCACGTGCGGGTGGTACGGGAACTGGAGCTCGCGCACCAGGGGCCCCGAGGCGTCCCTGACCCGCTTCTGGAGCCAGGAGCAGGCCGAGGCGCCCTCGACGACCTGGACGTAGACGACCGGCGAGAGCGGGCGGAAGGTGCCCGTGCCGGAGAGCCTCATCGGGAAGGGGCGGCCGGCCGTGGCGATCTGGGAGAGATGCGCCTCGATCGCCGGCAGGTCGGCCGCCTCGGCCTCGGTGGGCGGGAGGAGGGTGACGTGGGTGGGGATGCCGTTCGCGGCAGGGTCCCCGAAGCTCGCGCGCCGCTCCTGGAGCAGGCTGCCGTAGGGCTCCGGGACCGCGATCGAAACGCCAAGCGTTACGGTCCCCACATCGTTCTCCTCAATCGTCGATGGTCTGTTTTCGGTCGTCCCGACGCCAGTGTGGCCCCTCCGGCCGTGATCTCGCCAGGGTCCTTGGACTCAGTGCTTCGCGGGCAGAAGGCCCATCCGGTCGTAGGTCCGGGCGAGGGTCTCGGCGGCCACGGTCCTGGCCTTCTCCGCTCCCTTGGCGAGCAGCGAGTCCAGGGTCTCCGGGTCGTCCAGATATTCCTGGGTCCGCGTCCGGAACGGGGTGACGAACTCCACCATGACCTCGGCGAGGTCGGTCTTGAGCGCGCCGTAGCCCTTGCCCTCGTACTTCTGTTCAAGGTCGGCGACGGTGGTGCCGGTGAGGGTGGAGTAGATGCCCAGCAGGTTGCTGACCCCGGGCTTCTTCTCGGCGTCGAAGCGGATCACGGTGTCCGTGTCCGTCACGGCGCTCCTGACCTTCTTCGCGGTGACCTTCGGGTCGTCCAGGAGGTTGATCAGGCCCTTCGGCGTGGACGCCGACTTGCTCATCTTGACCGCCGGGTCCTGGAGGTCGAAGATCTTCGCGGTCTCCTTGAGGATGTACGCGGCCGGGACGGTGAACGTCTCCCCGAAGCGGCCGTTGAACCGCTCGGCGAGGTCACGGGTGAGCTCGATGTGCTGGCGCTGGTCCTCACCGACCGGGACCTGGTTGGCCTGGTACAGCAGGATGTCGGCCACCTGGAGGACCGGGTAGGTGAAGAGGCCGACGGTCGCCCGGTCGGCTCCCTGCTTGGCGGACTTGTCCTTGAACTGCGTCATGCGGGACGCCTCGCCGAAGCCGGTGAGGCAGTTCATGATCCAGCCGAGCTGGGCGTGTTCGGGCACATGGCTCTGGACGAAGAGCGTGCAGCGCTCCGGGTCGAGACCTGCCGCCAGCAACTGGGCGGCGGCGAGCCGGGTGTTGGCGCGGAGTTCCTTCGGGTCCTGCGGCACGGTGATCGCGTGCAGGTCCACCACCATGTAGAACGCGTCGTGGGACTCCTGCAGCGCCACCCACTGGCGGACCGCACCGAGGTAGTTGCCGAGGTGGAACGAGCCTGCGGTGGGCTGGATTCCGGAGAGCACGCGGGGACGATCAGAGGCCATGCACTCATTGTCTCAGGTGTCGAACCGATCTCCGGCAGCCGGTGCGGGAAAGATGTGAGGACGCCGGCGGCCCCTGGGCCCGGGCCCACGCCACCGGCCGTGCGCGCCGGACGGTGTGACGAAGGAGACGGGAGAGACGCCCCGTGGACGCGCTCTGCGGGGCGCGCCGCGCGGCGCGAGGTTTCCCCGTCCCGGATCCGACCGACGATACAAAGTGGGCACCACCCCCGCCCACGCCGCACGACGAACGGAGATCCCGTGTCGACCACGGAGAACGCCATCGCCTCCGCCGAGGCGCACAGCGCGCACAACTACCACCCGTTGCCCGTCGTCGTCGCCTCGGCGGACGGCGCCTGGATGACCGATGTCGAGGGCCGCAGATACCTCGACATGCTCGCCGGCTACTCGGCCCTGAACTTCGGGCACCGCAACCGGCGTCTGATCGACGCGGCCAAGACCCAGCTGGAACGCGTGACCCTGACCTCACGGGCCTTCCACCACGACCGGTTCGCCGAGTTCTGTACGGAGCTGGCCGGGCTCTGCGGCATGGAGATGGTCCTGCCCATGAACACCGGGGCGGAGGCCGTGGAGACGGCGGTGAAGACGGCCCGGAAGTGGGGCTACCGCGTCAAGGGCGTGCCGGACGGCATGGCGAAGATCATCGTTGCCGCCGACAACTTCCACGGCAGGACGACCACGGTCATCAGCTTCTCCACGGACCACGAGGCACGGGCGGACTTCGGCCCGTACACCCCGGGGTTCGAGATCGTCCCGTACGGGGATCTCACCGCGCTCTCGGAGGCGATGACCGAGAACACCGTGGCCGTGCTGATGGAGCCGATCCAGGGCGAGGCGGGGGTGCTGGTCCCGCCGCCGGGCTATCTCGCCGGGGTGCGGGAGCTGACCCGCGAACGGAACGTGCTGTTCGTCGCGGACGAGATCCAGTCGGGCCTGGGCCGCACGGGCCGGACCTTCGCGTGCGAGCACGAGGGCGTGGTGCCCGACATGTATGTGCTGGGCAAGGCGCTGGGCGGCGGCGTGGTGCCCGTGTCGGCCGTGGTGTCCTCCGCCGCGGTCCTCGGGGTCTACCGGCCGGGCGAGCACGGCTCCACGTTCGGTGGGAACCCGCTGGCCTGCGCGGTCGCCCTGGAGGTGATCGCGATGCTGCGCACCGGTGAGTTCCAGCAGCGCGCGACCGAGCTGGGCGATCTCCTCCACCGTGAGCTGGGGCTGCTCGTCGGGGGCGGCGCCGTGGAGGCCGTGCGGGGCCGGGGGCTGTGGGCCGGGGTCGACGTCGCCCCCGCGCTGGGGACTGGCCGGGAGATCTCCCAGAAGCTGATGGACCGCGGGGTGCTGGTCAAGGACACCCATGGCTCCACGATCCGGATCGCCCCGCCGCTGGTGATCAGCAAGGAGGACCTGGAATGGGGCCTGGACCAGCTGCGGGACGTGCTGTCCGGCTGAGCGGGCCCGGATGGCGCCCGGGCCCGTCGACGTGACCGGTGGGCGCGGGGGCCGGTGTGCGTAACCAGCGGGCCCGCACGGGCGGTGGACGTGACCAGTGGGCCCGCACGGGCGGTGAACGTGATCAGTGGGCCCGCGGGGGCCCGTGGACCCACCCGGGCCGCGCCGGGCGGCCGGGCCCACCGGAGCGGCGCCGGTTCCCCGCCGTCGGGCTCAGAGGATGACGTGGGGCAGGAAGCGGGCGTACTCGTCCGTGACCAGGCCCGACGACTCCCGGATGCCGAGCCCGGCGGCCTCGTCGCCGACCACCCAGGCGCCGAGCACCACGCGGTTGCCCGAGAAGTCGGGCAGCGGCGCCAGCTCCTGGTAACAGCAGGGTTCGTCGCGCGTCACCGGGGCGGCGCCCGGTTCGTGGACGGTGACGCCCGCGCCCTCCCGGCCGAGCAGGGGCTTGGAGACGTAACCCGTCCCGTCCGCGGCGGCCAGTTCGCGGGGGCCGTCGAGATAGGAGGGCAGCAGGTTGGGGTGGCCGGGGTAGAGCTCCCAGAGGATGGCCAGCAGCGCCTTGTTGGAGAGCAGCATCTTCCAGGCGGGCTCGATCCAGCAGGTGCTGCCGGTGCCGCCGCCGTTGTCGAGGGTGTCCAGCACATGCGGTCCGAAGCGGTCAGTCGTCAGCCACTCCCACGGGTACAGCTTGAAGCAGCTGCGGATGAAGCGGAGCCGCTCGTCGACGAAGCGGCGGGACAGCCTGTCCCAGCCGATCCGTTCGACGGAGAGCGCCTCGGTCCCGATTCCGGCCTGCTCGGCGGTCTCCCGCAGATACGCGACCGTCATGAGGTCCTCGCCCAGCTCGTCGCCGTCCGAGTGCGCGAAGTACAGGGGACCCGGCGGCAGCAGGGGCGCCTGGCGCTTCCACGCGTCGACGAGACGCTCGTGCAGGGAGTTCCACTGGTCGGCGCCGGGGAAGCGCTCCTCCATCCAGAACCACTGGGGACTGGCGGCCTCCACCAGCGAGGTGGGGGTGTCCGCGTTGTACTCCAGCATCTTGGCCGGGCCGGTCCCGTCGTACCGCAGGTCGAACCGCCCGTACAGGGAAGGCAGTTCGGCACGGCGCCGCCAGGACTCGCCGACCAGGCGGGCCAGCCGGGGGTCGGTGATGCCGAGCTCGGCGAAGCGGTCGTGCTCGACGATGTGCCCGGCGGCTGCCAGGCACATCGCGTGGAGCTCCTCCACGACCTCTTCGAGCGCCTCCACCTCGGGCAGCGAGAAGACGTAGTAGGCGCTCTCGTCCCAGTAGGGGCGCAGCGATCCGTCGGGGTAGCGGGTCAGGGGGTAGATCACCCCCTGTTCCTCGACGGTTGCCTGCCAGCCGGGGCGCGGTTCGATGGTGCGGCGTTCCATGAGGGTCTCAGCCGCCGCTGGAGCTGGAGGAGCCGAATCCGCCGCGGTCGACGGCCGACTTGTCGAAGCTGCCGCCGGAGACACGGTTGTTGTGGGTGCTGCCGCCGTAGTAGTAGGTGCCGTGGCCGTCGTCGTCGCACTCGTAGCTCGGCAGGATCTCCTGGGTCACCCGGTCGACGCACCGCTCGTCCGGCTCCGAGCCGCAGGCGGTGAGCGTCGCCGCGAGTACTCCCATGCCGCCGAGCACGACGGTGCCCGACCTCAGCTTGCGCCTGTCCATGTTCTGTTCTCCCCCGTCGTATCCACGAGCCGTGCCCGTCCGTCTGCGAACCGTCAGTCAGATTAGATGCCTGACCCACCCGGCTGAAACCGGGTGCCCCGAACGCCTTCCGCATATCCGGACATCGCCTCCCACAAGGAGTACGCAGCACTCAGGGGAGCACCCGGCAGAGCGCGTCCAGCGCCCCCGCCCAGCCGCTGTCGGACGGTGTGCCGTATCCGATGACCAGTCCGTCGCGGCCCGGCTCCGCGTCCCGGTGCCTGAAGCGGGCGAGCCGCTCCAGTGCGAGCCCCTGCCAGGTGGCCGCCTGGACCACCGACTGCTCGGTGCCCTCGGGGAGTTCGAGCACGGCGTGCAGCCCTGCCGCGATGCCGCTCACCCGGAAGTCCGGCGCCCGCTCGGCGAGCGCGTCCACGAGCTGGTCACGGCGGCGGCGGTAGCGCAGCCGCATGGCCCGCACATGCCGGTCGTACGCCCCCGACCTGATGAACTCGGCGAGGGTGAGCTGGTCCGGCGTGGCGGACATCCACTCCGGGCCGCCCTTCGCGTCGCACACCTCGCCCACCAGGGCTTCCGGCAGGACCATCCAGGCCAGCCGGAGCCCCGGTGCCAGCGACTTGCTGGCGGTGCCCAGATAGACGACCCGTTCGGGATCGAGCCCCTGGAGCGCGCCAACCGGCTGACGGTCGTAGCGGAACTCGCCGTCGTAGTCGTCCTCCAGGATCAGTCCGCCGGAGGACCGCGCCCAGTCGACCGCCGCGGCCCGCCGGCCGGGGTGGAGCGGGACCCCGGTGGGGAACTGGTGGGCGGGGGTCAGCAGCACCGCCCCCACCCCGGCCGCCCCTCCCAGCTCGCCGGTCCTGGCCCCGTGCTCGTCCACCGGGAGGCACGGGGTGCTCAGCCCGGCCTCCACCAGGAGGTTCCAGTGGAGGTCGAGCCCGTACGACTCGACGGCCGCGGCCCGCACCCCGTGGCGCCGCAGCACCTTCCCCATCAGCGCGAGCCCGTCGACGAAGCCGGAGCAGACCACGATGCGCTCCGGGTCCGCGTACACCCCGCGCGCCCGCGCCAGATAGTCCGCCAGCGCGGTACGGAGCTCGACGCGGCCCCGCGGATCGTCGTAGCCGAAGGCCGCGTCGGGTGCGGCGGTCAGCGCGCGCCTGGCCGCCTTCAGCCACTCGGCGCGCGGGAAGGAGGAGAGGTCGGGCGAGCCCGGCATCAGATTGTGGGCGGGCCGCCGCCGCACCGGCCTGGACCGGGCCCCCGCCGCCGGTGCGGCGGCGGCCCGCCGGGCGACCCTGGTCCCCGAGCCCTGCCGCGCGGTGAGCCAGCCCTCCGCCACCAGCTCGGCATAGGCGTCGGCCACGGTGTTGCGCGCGACCCCCAGATCGGCGGCGAGCGTACGGGACGAGGGCAGCCTGGTGCCGGGCGCCAGCCGCCCGGTGCGCACGGCGTCCCGCAGCGCGTCCATCAGTCCGCTGCGCAGGCCCGCGCCGACCGGTTCGATGTGCAGGTCGGCGCCGAAAGCGGCCCAGGAATCTGTCATGGAAATGGACCATACCGGTGCGCCACCCGGCGGTTAGCTTCGTAGGCATGACGACGCAGACACACTCCACCGCCCCCACCGACCGCGCCCCCGAGCACCCCGCCCGCCTCGAATGGGCGAAGCTCGCTCCCGAGGTCTACAAGGCCATGGTCCGGCTGGACGCCGCGGCCCGTAAGGGAATCGACCCGACGCTGCTGGAGCTCGTGAAGATCCGTGCCTCGCAGCTCAACCACTGCGCGTTCTGCCTGGACATGCACACGAAGGACGCCCTCGCCGCGGGCGAGTCCGTCGAGCGGATCGTCCAGCTCAGCGCCTGGCAGGAGTCGCACCACTTCTACACGGAGAAGGAGCTCGCGGCGATCGAGCTGACGGAGGCCGTGACGGTCCTGACCGACGGTTTCGTCCCCGACGAGGTGTACGCCGCCGCAGCCGCCCACTTCGAGGAGGCCGAGCTCGCCCAGCTGATCGCCACGATCACGGTGATCAACGCCTGGAACCGCTTCGGTGTGACCTGCCGGCTGGCCCCCGGGCACTACACGCCCGGCTCCCTCGGCCACTGAGTCCCCCTCCCCCTCCCCGCCCCGGAGCCCCGATGAGCGAGCCCGTGTCCGTCTTCCGCGCGCTGCACCACGGCCGCCCCACGGGCGACCCGCTGGTCCTGCCGGGCCCGTGGGACGTCCCGAGCGCCCTGGCGTTCGAGGACGCAGGATTCCCCGCCCTCGCGACACCGAGCGCGGGCATCGCGGCCTCCCTCGGACACGCCGACGGGCGGACCCCGGCCGCCGAGATGTTCGCGGCGGTGGCCCGGATCGCCCGCGCCGTGTCCGTGCCGGTGTCGGCCGACGTCGAGGCCGGCTACGGCCTCGCCCCGGACGAGCTCGTCGAACGCCTCCTGGAGGCGGGGGCGGTCGGCTGCAATCTGGAGGACTCCGTCGACGGCGTGCTCGTCGACCCCCGGCGGCAGGCCGACCGGCTGGCGGAGGTCCGCGCCGCGGCGGGCGGACGGCTCTTCGTCAACGCCCGCGTCGACACGTACATCCACGGAGATCCGGCCGCCACGGACGTGGCCGGTGACACGGTCGCCCGCGCCCGGCTCTACGCGGAGGCCGGCGCGGACTGCGTCTACCCGATCATGGCCCCGGGTGAGGTGCTCCCCCGGGTGGCCGCCGCGGTCCCGGTCCCGCTCAACGCCCTCGGCTCGCCCGACGGCCCCGATGCCGCCCGGCGGCTCGGGGAGCTGGGCGCGGCGCGGGTCACCTTCGGTCCCCAGTTGCAGCGCGCGGCGGCGCGGGCCGTGCGCGGGCTCGCCGGCCGGCTGCTGGGCCACTGACCCGGCGTACGCGGAGCGCACATGAGGGCGCCCCCCGCGGCAGATGCCGTCGGGGGGCGCCCTCATTTCGTCCGGGTCCGGCCGGTGGCCGGGAGCCGGTCAGATCAGGCCGAGCTCGCGGACCGCGTCGCGCTCCTCGGTGAGCTCCTTGACCGACGCGTCGATGCGCGCGCGGGAGAACTCGTTGATGTCCAGGCCCTGGACGATCTCGTACGTGCCGTTCTTCGTGGTGACCGGGAAGGAGGAGATGATGCCCTCCGGGACGCCGTAGGAGCCGTCCGACGGGATACCCATGGAGGTCCAGTCGCCCTCGGCGGTGCCGTTGACCCAGGTGTGCACGTGGTCGATGGCGGCGTTGGCGGCGGAGGCAGCCGAGGACGCGCCACGGGCCTCGATGATCGCGGCGCCGCGCTTGGCGACGGTCGGGATGAAGGTGTCGGCCAGCCATGCCTCGTCGTTGACGGCCTCGGCGGCGTTCTTGCCGGCGATCTCCGCGTGGAAGATGTCCGGGTACTGGGTCGCCGAGTGGTTGCCCCAGATCGTCAGGCGCTTGATGTCGGAGACGGCGGCACCGGTCTTGGCGGCCAGCTGCGAGATCGCGCGGTTGTGGTCGAGGCGGGTCATCGCGGTGAAGCGCTCGGCCGGTACGTCCGGGGCGGCGGCCTGCGCGATGAGGGCGTTGGTGTTGGCCGGGTTGCCGACGACGAGGACCTTGATGTCGTCCGCGGCGTTGTCGTTGATGGCCTTGCCCTGGGGCTTGAAGATGCCACCGTTGGCCGAGAGCAGGTCACCGCGCTCCATGCCCTTCGTGCGCGGGCGGGCGCCGACCAGGAGGGCGACGTTGGCACCGGCGAAGCCGACGTTGGGGTCGTCGGTGATCTCGATGTCGCGCAGCAGCGGGAAGGCGCAGTCGTCGAGCTCCATCGCGGTGCCCTCAGCGGCCTTCAGGCCCTGCGGGATCTCGAGGAGTCGGAGGTTGACCGGCACATCCGGGCCGAGCAGGTGGCCGGAGGCGATGCGGAAGAGCAGCGCGTAGCCGATCTGGCCGGCTGCGCCGGTCACGGTGACATTCACGGGAGTGCGGGTCATGGCGATCTCCGTTAGACAGCTGGCGGTGGGGGTCCCTGCCCCTGGTGCTGGATACCCCTGAATCTTGACGTGAAGAGATATCCAGCGGTCAGGCTATCCGACCCGCGCCGTCCCGGCTGCCCGCCCCCCTGTGGCACCGCACACAGCCGGTTACGTACCGCAATGCTCCGCGGGCCCTCCTACTCGGGAGTGGTGCAGCCGGTCGTCCCCGAGGCGAGCGTCGCGCAGGCCTCGGCGTCGGCGGCCCGCTCCACGGCGACCATCGGGGTGTACGCGTCGGCGTCGGCGTCGACCGTGCCCTCCTGCTCCGCCGGACCCGCGGTGATCCGGACGGTGTCGCCCGGGGACGCCTGCGTGATACGTGCCCACGCCGCCCCGCAGGTCTCGCTGTAGCGGACCTCGACGAGCCCGCCGCCGACCGTGGCCCTGGCCACCGTACCGGCGAACTGGCCGCCGCAGCCCATGGCTTCCGGGTCCTGCCCGGTGCAGTCGGCGCCCGTGCACCCGACCCCGGCGGGCAGTCCCGGCCCGCTGGTGGCGGGCCGCGCGGAGGGTGTCGCCGCCGCCGCGCCGGTGCCGTCCTCACCGCCGCCCAGATCGGTGAGGAGGACGGCGCCGGCCAACAGCATGAGCGCACCCACGGTCCCCGTGAGGAACAGCGTCACCTTGCGCCGGCCGCCGCCCTGACGGCCCTCATGGTCCCGTACGCCCCCGGGCAGGGGCTGCTGCGGAATCCGCGGGGCGGCGCCGTGCCGCACGGGGTCGGACGGCGGACGGCCCGCGTCCCGCCCCCGCTCACCCGGCGCGGCAGCGGTGGAGACGCCCCCGCCGCCGGCGGCCCGCCCGGCCGCCAGGGGGGCGGCGGCGACCCCCGCCTCTCCGAGTGCCGCACGCGCCTGGGAGATCCTGATGGCCTCCATCGTCATGTCGTGGCGCATCTCCGAGCGGCTCCAGGCGCGTTCGGCCAGCTCCCACATGGTCGTCAGATGCTGCTGCGGGGTGCCCGTCGCCTCGGCGAGCGCGACCACCGCCCCCTTGGGCGCGAGCAGCCTGCCGTTCAGATAACGCTCCCACGACGTCTTGCTGTAACCCGTGCGGTCGGCGACCGCGGCCAGGCCGAGGCCACTGCGGTCCACCAGTCCGCGCAGCTGCCCGGCGAACTCCCGCACCTGCGGATCGAGTTCTTGCGGTAGTGCCTTCCAACGAGGCATTGCTTCCCCCCAGTCGATTCCCCCCGGAGGTTCCCTGGCGCACCCCCGTTCCCCTGCGCCGGGCCCTCCCCCTGCCGTTCGGGACGAGGGCCGTTCGTTCCGGGCTACCCAGAAGGACGCATGGACCAGGGCCGCCAGTTCCGGACAAAGGGGCGCACGGGTGCATTCCGTATGAGCGCGTTCTCCGTAGTGCGCCGTAGCGCGTACCGAGCGGGTCCCGTCGTTGCGTGGCGATCACACGGTGGCGGAATGGTCACTTCCGTGCCACAGCCGCAGGGCATCCATTGAACCGGCACCTCATGTGCATGACGCTTGTTCCAGGACAGGGCAAGGCCGCTCAACTCACCCTATTCCGGTGCTTTCCTGCACCGGTGTGCCCGGTCCGGTGTCCGTCCCTTCTCGGGGGAGGGGACGGACACCACCTTCTTCTCTCCGTACGGGACAGCCCTCAGCGGATCGTGAAGTGGACCGCGTCCTGGAGGAACGGGACGTCCAGCCAGGGCTTGGGCTGCGCCATCAGCGCGAGCAGCACGATCAGCGTTCCCATCAGGCCGTACGTAACGAGGTCCGTGAACCGGGACCGCACCGCGAGCATCCCGACGGAGGGGACCACCCAGCGCAGCACCGCGCCCACGAGCAGGGCGACACCCATCAGCATCGCGCCGATCCTGAACGCCTCGGCGAACGGGTCGGTCCCCACGATCAGCAGCCCGGCGCCCGCGGTGCAGAGCACCGTGAGCAGCGGCCACTGCCGCGCGGGCGCGGGGGCGTCCCCCGGTGCCGCACGGCCGCCGCCCTCGGGGCGCGCGGTGTCATGGGTCAGCGAGAAGCGGCGCGAGGGCGCCCAGGTCGAACCGCTGCCCCCGCCCTCCACCACGGTCCCGTCCGCTCCGGCGGTCCCTTCCGCTTCGGTGGCCCCTTCCGCTTCGGCGGTCCCGTCCGCTTCGGCGGTCCCGTCCGCTCCGGTGGGGTCGGCGGCCTCTGCCGGCGCCACGCCGTCCACTGCGGTCACGGTCTCCTCGGGCATCCCGGCCTCCCCGGACGTTCCGGTCTCCTCGCGCGCCGCGGCGGCCTTCCCGGACCCGGGCGTTCCCGCCCCGCCGACGGGCCCGTCCGTGTGCGTGGCGTCCGCCGGATTCGCACCAGCACCCATGCCGTCTCCCCGGTCCGGGTCAGCCGGCGGACGCGGCGGAGGCCTCGGCGGCGGCGCGCTCGGCCGCCTCGACCACGTTGACGAGCAGCTGGGCGCGGGTCATGGGGCCGACGCCGCCCGGGTTGGGGGCGACCCAGGCCGCGACCTCGGCGACACCCGGGTGGACATCGCCGACGATCTTGCCGTTCTCGTCGCGGCTGACGCCGACGTCGAGCACGGCGGCGCCCGGCTTCACGTCCTCGGGCTTGATCAGGTGCGGCACTCCGGCGGCCGCGACGATGATGTCGGCCTGGCGCAGGTGCGCCGAAAGGTCACGGGTGCCGGTGTGGCACTGGGTGACGGTGGCGTTCTCCGACTTGCGCGTCAGCAGCAGCGGGAGCGGCCGGCCGATGGTGACGCCACGGCCGACGACGACGACATGGGCGCCGTTGATCTCGACGCCGTGGCGGCGGAGCAGGGTCACGACGCCCTGCGGGGTGCAGGGCAGCGGGCCGGTCTCGTTGAGCACGAGCTTGCCCAGGCTCATCGGGTGCAGCCCGTCCGCGTCCTTCGCCGGGTCCATCAGCTCCAGGATGCGGTTGGTGTCGATCCCCTTGGGGAGCGGGAGTTGCACGATGTAGCCCGTGCAGTCCGGGTTGGCGTTGAGCTCCCGTACGACCTCCTCGATCTCCTCCTGGGTGGCGGAGTCGGGGAGTTCGCGCTGGATCGAGCCCATGCCGACCTGGGCGCAGTCACGGTGCTTGCCGTTCACGTACCAGCGGCTGCCGGGGTCGTCCCCGACGAGCAGGGTTCCCAGGCCGGGGGTGATGCCCTGTGCCTTGAGGGCCGCCACGCGGACGGTCAGATCGGACTTGATCGCAGCTGCGGTGGCCTTGCCATCGAGAATCTGGGCAGTCATGACCCCATCTTCGCGGATGACCTGCCCCGCATACCAATTGCGGGTGCCCCGGCGCACACGATGTTGCACTTGAGCAACAGCCAGTCATTGCGACTGGACAAACTTACGTGCCGCTTATAACGATGATGGCCGCAGTGCCGCAGAAGTACCGGGGGGCGGACCACTGACCTTTCTTTCCTCCGTGCGGCCGCGTCGTCCCCGCTTGCACGTTGGAGGAACCGCCCAGATGAGTTTCGGCGACCCGAACCAGAATCCGAACAACCCGTACGGCCAGCAGCCGCCGCAGGGCCAGCCCGGCTACGGCTACCCGCAGCAGGCACCCCAGGGCGTTCCGCCGCAGCAGGGGCAGCCGGGCTACGGCTACCCGCAGCAGCCGGGTGTGCCGCCGCAGGGCCAGCCCGGTTACGGCTACCCCCAGCAGGCCCCGGGGACGCTCCAGGCCAACAGCGGTTACATCAACGTGGCGGGCCTCGGCACGGTCCAGGTCGCCTCGATGGGCCGCCGCCTCGGCGCCCGTGCCATCGACGCCGCCGTCATCGGTGTGCTGTACGGCATCCTCAGCGCGATCGGTCTCGCCGGCGCCCTGGGCATCGCCGAGAGCGCGGACGACTGCGGCTCGTACATGGACCCCGGTTACCAGGACTGCGTCAACGAGGCCAGCGCCGGCATCGTCGCCACGATGCTCGGGATGGTGCTGATCTTCGCCCTGATCACGCTGCTCTACGAGTGGCTGATGATCTCCTTCCTCGGCGCCACCGTCGGCAAGATGGCCGTGGGCCTGCGCGTGGTCAAGGAGAACACCGGTCAGAACCCGGGCATCGGCGCGGGCTTCATCCGCTACATCATCCCGATCGTCGGCGTGTTCCTCTGCTACATCGGCGCGCTGCTCGTCTACCTGTCGCCGTTCTTCGACAACTCCGGGAAGCTGCAGGGCTGGCACGACCGTGCCGCGGGCACCCTGGTGATCAAGAAGTAGTACGTACCGCGGTTCAGCGTCACGGAGGGCCGGAGGAATCCGGCCCTCCGTGCTGTCCGGGACCGGCACGCACCGCTCTACCGGTAGGCGGCGGGCTCCGGGCTGGTCCGCTCCATGACGACGAAGGTGCCCGCCTCACGCGTGATCTCGTAGCGCGCCTCGGGGTGCAGCTGCTGGGCGTACTTCACCGGGTCGTCGATCGGCCGCGACCAGCCGAAGTCCAGGTTGATCGCGACGACGTCGGGAGCGGTGCCGGGCGCCCCTCCCACCCAGTAGACCGTGCGGTCCCCGGTCAGGTGGGCCATCAGCGTGATGTCCGTCTCCACCCGGGCGCCCTTCGGGATGGCGTCGAGCGCCTCCTCGGCGGCGTGCACGCGCGCGTCGGCGCGGTACGTCTCGGGGCGCAGCAGTTCACGGAACGGCAGGTGCTGGGAGAGGGCGAGGGAGATCCCCAGGGCGACGGGGACGGCGGCGTTCGCGTACGAGACCAGCCAGGGCCGCTTCGACTCCCGGCTGCGGCGGATGCCGTCGGCCATGGCCAGGAAGACCACGGGCATGAGGATCGCGCTGTAGTGCCAGACCATGCCCCAGTGGTTGGAGTCCTGGGAGAGCAGGCGCCAGCCGATCGTGGGCAGGACGAGCAGGACCAGCGGGGAGCGCAGTGCCATGAAGACGGTGATGCCGACGAGGAAGACCAGCATCTCGATCTTGACGGACGAGTCGAGGACCCC
Organism: Streptomyces sp. NPDC002125; assembly: GCF_053593715.1. Classification (NCBI taxonomy): domain Bacteria; kingdom Bacillati; phylum Actinomycetota; class Actinomycetes; order Kitasatosporales; family Streptomycetaceae; genus Streptomyces; species Streptomyces sp. NPDC002125. Next base: position 67,869 of record NZ_JBSFDD010000008.1, read on the forward strand.
GAGCACGGAGTCGAGCGGGGAGACCTCCTGCCCGCCGTTCTCCTCGATCTTCTTCCAGTAGTCGTACGTCCCCGCGCTGCTCGCCGCCGGTATGAGCACCAGCACGGTCATCACGAACGCGACCACGCCGAAGGACGCCAGCAGGAAGCCCTGGAACCGCCGCCCGTAAATGGCCAGGAGGACGCCGACGACGGCCACGGTGACCCCGAGGTCCTCCTTGACCAGGACCAGCGGCAGCGACCACAGGACGGCGGCGCGCCAGCGCTCCATGAGCAGGGCGCGGCAGACCAGGGCCAGCAGCGGGACGGCGAGGGCTATCTCGTGGAAGTCCGCCTTGACGGCTTCCTGGAGCCCCCAGGACAGCCCGTACGCGACGGTGACGCAGAGGCCGGAACGGCCGCCCAGGAGCTGCTGGACCGTGCGGCCCACGATCACGGCGGAGGCGGCGAACAGAGCGGCCTGGGCGAACAGCAGGGCGACGGCCGACGGCCAGATCCAGTAGAGCGGGACCAGGAGCGCGACCAGGGGGCTGAAGTGGTCGCCGAGGATCAGATAGCCGGGGCCCTTGATGTCGACGACCGGGGCGTCGAACCCGGCGTAGGCGCGCACCTCCTGCTCGAAGATGCCCAGGTCCCAGGAGGGCGACTGGAAGTGGCTGTACCGGAGGTACGCGTACAGGAAGTAGACCGCGCACAGGACGACGGCCGCGATCAGGTAGGGACGCAGTGGTGCCGGGTGCGGTGCACGCGCGGCCGGTGCCGGGGCCGGCTCCTCGGACACGCCGGTCCCGCCCTGGTTCGGATCAAGCACGACGCCCCCGCAACGGATTCCCTCGACTGTCACTGCCGGCCGCACCGGTCCCGCCCGGCAAGGCCATTCATTAGAACAGAGGGACGACTGGATTCCGTACGCCGGGACGCGCCGCAGGCCGTACCCGGGCGGGTACGGCCTGCGGTGGTGCCACGACCTGGGTGTCAGTGGAAGAAGTGACGCGTGCCCGTGAAGTACATGGTCACGCCCGCCTTCTTCGCGGCCTCGACGACCAGCTCGTCACGGACCGAGCCGCCCGGCTGGGCGACGGCCTTGATACCGGCGGCGGTCAGGATCTCCAGGCCGTCGGGGAAGGGGAAGAAGGCGTCGGACGCGGCGTACGAGCCACGCGCCCGCTCCTCGCCCGCCCGCTCGACGGCCAGCTTCGCGGAGTCGACGCGGTTGACCTGGCCCATGCCGACGCCGACCGAGGCGCCGTCCTTGGCGAGCAGGATCGCGTTGGACTTCACCGCGCGGCTCGCCTTCCACGCGAAGGCGAGCTCCCTGAGCTCCTCGGCGGAGAGCGCCTCGCCGGTGGCGAGGGTCCAGTTGGCCGGGTCGTCGCCGTCGGCCTGGAGCCGGTCGGTGACCTGGAGCAGCGCGCCGCCGTCGATCGGCTTGACCTCGACCTCGGCGGACGGGGCCTCGGGGGCGCGCAGCACGCGGATGTTCTTCTTGCGGGCGAGGACCTCGACCGCGCCCTCCTCGTACGCCGGGGCGACGATGACCTCGGTGAAGATCTCCGCGACCTGCTCGGCCATCTCGACGGTCACCGGGCGGTTGACGGCGATGACGCCGCCGAACGCGGACAGCGGGTCGCAGGCGTGCGCGTTGCGGTGCGCCGTCGCCACGTCGTCCGCGATGGCGATGCCGCACGGGTTGGCGTGCTTGATGATCGCGACGCACGGCTCCGCGTGGTCGTAGGCGGCACGGCGGGCGGCGTCGGTGTCCGTGTAGTTGTTGTAGGACATCTCCTTGCCGTGCAGCTGCTCCGCCTCGGCGAGGCCGCCCTCGCCGGAGGTGTAGAGCGCGGCGGGCTGGTGCGGGTTCTCGCCGTAGCGCAGGACGTTCTTGCGCGTGAAGGTGTCGCCGAGGAACCCGGGCAGACCGGAGTCGCCGTCGGCCGCGTAGTCCGCGGCGAACCAGGAGGCGACGGCCACGTCGTACGCGGCGGTGTGCTGGAAGGCCTCGCCGGCCAGCCGCTTGCGGGCGGCCAGGTCGAAGCCGCCGGCCTCGACCGCGGCCAGGACATCGGCGTAACGCTCGGGGCTGGTCACGACCGCCACGGACGGGTGGTTCTTGGCGGCGGCGCGGACCATCGAGGGGCCGCCGATGTCGATCTGCTCCACGCACTCGTCGTCGGAGGCACCGGACGCGACGGTCGCCTTGAACGGGTACAGGTTGACGACCACCAGGTCGAACGGCTCCACGCCGAGCTCGGCGAGCTGCTCGCGGTGGGAGTCGAGGCGCAGGTCGGCGAGGATGCCGGCGTGCACGCGGGGGTGCAGCGTCTTGACGCGGCCGTCGAGGCACTCGGGGAAGCCGGTGAGCTCCTCGACCTTGGTGACCGGGACCCCGGCGGCTGCGATCTTCCCGGCGGTGGAGCCGGTGGAGACCAGCTCGACACCCGCCTCGTGCAGACCGCGGGCGAGGTCTTCGAGCCCCGTCTTGTCGTAGACACTGACCAGGGCGCGGCGGATGGGCTTATTCACCGACATGACCGAGATGAACCTTTCGTCCCTCAATGCGATAGCCGTCACGGGCGAGCCGCCCCACGGCCTCGACGAGCAGCTTGCGCTCGACTTCCTTGATGCGTTCGTGGAGGGCGGCTTCGCCCTCCGCCGTTTCCTCTTCGGTCACCTCGACCACGCCCTGCGCGATGATCGGACCGGTGTCGACGCCGTCGTCGACGAAGTGGACGGTGCACCCGGTGACCTTCACGCCGTACGCGAGCGCGTCGCGGACGCCGTGAGCACCGGGAAAGCTGGGGAGCAGGGCGGGGTGGGTGTTGACGACACGGCCACCGAACTCGGCGAGGAATCCCTTGCCGACGATCTTCATGAACCCGGCGGACACCACGAGGTCCGGGCGGTGCTCGGCCACGGCCGCGGTCAGGGCCGCGTCCCAGGCGTCGCGGCTCGCGTATTCGCCGAGCTTGCACACGAAGGTGGGGAGCCCGGCGCGCTCGGCGCGCTCGATGCCGACGGTGCCGTAGCGGTCCGCGCCGACGGCGACGATCCGGGCACCGTAGCCCTCGGGGTCGTCACCGATCGCGTCGAGCAGTGCTTGGAGGTTCGTGCCTGAGCCGGAGACGAGCACGACCACACGGGCCGGAGCGGCGGAGGGGGGCGGGGAGGCCACGGCAGGGCCCTTTCTCGCGTGGTGGAGCGGATACGCGATGTACAGGAGGTGCGTTTGTATGGTCGTACGAAAGAGGCTCGTCCCCCGATACGGGGAACTCTACGAACGTTCCGGCCGTCAGCAACGATACCGGCACTCCCAGCGGCCCCCACGGGACGGGGGCGTGACCGAGAGGTAGCGTCAGGGGACAGGGAACCGCCCCCGGGCGGAAATGACGAGATGGGGAAGACGTTCACCACATGCCGGACCGCCTCCGCACCGCCCTTGGCCACCCGCTGCCCGAGCGGGCATCCACGCTGATGCGGGAACGCCAGTCCTCTTCACCGGACTCCTCGTCGGGCTCGGGTTCCTCGACGGGGTCCACTTCTTCGGGGGCCTCGGGGTCCGCTTCAGGGTCCCCCTCGGGGTCCGCTTCGGGGTCCTCCTCGGGGTCCGCTTCGGGGTCCTCCGACGACAATCCGTTCGCCGCTCCGCCCGAGGACCGGCCCGACCAGCCTTGGCAGCCCCGCCACCCGTCCCACACGCCGGGGAACCACGGCAACGGCGACAACGGCGAGGGCCGCCCCGACGACCGGCCGGTCTGGGGCAGCCAGTGGAGCGACCGGCAGCCGGGCCGGCAGGGCGGTGGCTTCGGCAGTCGCCCCGGCGGCACCGGTGGGCCCGGCGGCCAGGGCGGCGGGCCCGAGGGCAACCCCGGGCTCCGCTGGGACCCGACGGACCCCGCCCAGCGGCGCGCACGCTATGCGGTGCTGGGCGGCATGTGGGCGTTCTTCTTCGCCCTGTTCGACTTCCCCGAGATCGCGCTGCTCCTGGGCGCCCTCTCCGTGTACTGGTCGATCAGCGCGCTGCGCGGGGGCCCGCGCAAGACCCAGGCGGCGGGCGCCACGGGCACGGGTGCGACCGCGGACACGAGCGGTCCCGACCGGACACCCGCCCCCACGCGGCCCGGCACCCCGCCCGGCGCCCCGGGCACCGCGCAGTACGCCGGCCGCCAGCAGACGACGGCGGCCGTCAGCGGTCTCGTGACGGCGCTGCTGGCCCTGGCGATCGTCGCCACGGGCTACACGGTCCAGCTGGTCTACCGCGACTACTACACCTGCGTGAACGACGCGCTGACCAAGTCCGCCGCCGTGTCCTGCAACGACAAGCTGCCCGACCCGCTGGAGCCCTTCTTCGGCGTACGGGAGTAGTCCCGCCCGTCCCCCGCACCCTGCCTGCTCCACCCGCTCCGCGCGATCACTGCGGAGCGGAATCCCGGCCGGAATCCGAGTGCCCCCGGGCACCCGGGTCCCGGCCGTCCGGCTCCTCGGGGCCGGACGGGGGCGTCGGCGGGGGGCCGGGCGGGGTCGCGCTGCCGGATGTGGACGCGGCGCCGGGGGCGGGCGCTGTGCCGGACGTCGACTGGGTGCCGGGGGCGGGCGCGAGGGCGGGGTCGAGTGCCCTGCCGGAGCTCTGCGCCGTAACGGGGCCGGGTGCCGCACCAGGTCCGGTCGCGGTGCCAGGTCCGGTTGCGATGCCGGGTGCGGCGGCGGCCGGTCCGGAGGCGGGTAGTCCGGAGGCCGCCGGCCCGGAGGCGGGTGCGGGCGTCGACGCCGGTTCCGCCCCGGGCAGTGGCACCGCGGCCGGCACCGGATCCGGCCCCGGCAGGCCGGCCATCAGGCCCCCCGAGTTCTTCTTCAGCGCGGCCCAGCGCGCCTGCCTCGCACCGTCCTCGTGCCACGGGTCGGCCGACAGGAACTCGTACGGATCGGAGTCCTCGTCCGCTCCCCCGAGCCCGAGCCCGCTCGCCGCGCCTCGCTCCGCCCTCTTGCGTTCCGCCGTGCGCTCCGGCTTCTCCTCCGGGAGTTCGGTCCCGGTCTCCGCGGGCTCCGCCTTCGCCGCGTCCCACCGCCATCCCCACCGCTGCTCCCGCAACCTCCAGGCCCTGATCAGCAGCGCCACCGGTACACCGATCACGGCCGTCCACGCGAGGGCGGCGGGACCGACCAGCCACCAGACCGGGCCGAACTCCGCGAGCGCCCCGGTGCCCAGCGGACCGCCCGAGGCCGCAGCCAGTGCCGCGGCCCCGACCCCGCAGCCGACGGCCGCCAGCCCTGCCACCAGGGCCGTGTGCCCCTGGCTCCACGCCCCCTCGCGCGCCCCGCGCACCGGCGCCGCCCCCCGCGCGGTGAACCGGGCGACGGCCAGGGCGGCGAGAACCGGCACCGCGACCGCCGACCAGTTCGCCGCCGTACCCGGGCCGTGGGAGGGCACCGCGGCGAGCAGCGGGAACTCCGGCAGCGCGGGAGGCCCGGTGAAGGCGAGGGGCGTGGCCGTCGACGCCGTACCGAGGGCGAATCCCGGCCCGAGCCCGTAGGCGGCCCCCCACATCGCGGCGTTCGGCACGAGGGCTGCCGCCAGCAGCAGCACGGAGACCCTGCCCGCCCAGTCGCCCGACAGCCCGACGAAGGACTCCCGCGCCGCCCCCGCGTGCCACATCAGCGCCCCCGCGACCAGCACCGCCCCGCCGCCGAGCAGGACCAGCATTCCGGCGGCGGCGGATCGCAGGGCCGTACCGGCCTTGGCCCGGAAGCGGGCACGGGCGGCGGCTTCCTGCACGCTCAGCGGCGCCCAGACCAGCAGCGGGGTCAGCGGGCGGCCACGCGCGGCCCAGACCCCGGCGGCTGCCGCACCGGCCACCACGCAGGCGACGGGGAAGCCGAGCGAGGCCCGCTCGGGGGACAGTCCGCCGCCCCGCGCGTACTCCGCCGCCCCCAGCACCACCAGGAGGTATCCGGCGCTCACCGCACAGAAGATGCCGACCGCCGAATGCCTGCCCTGCGCCTCCTTCCCGCTCTCCACCGCGTCCTCGCCCACGCCCTCCGGGTCGGGGTCCGCCGAGTCCCTGGCCGCCCGGTGGATGAGCCACACGGGCAGCGCGACGAGCAGCAGCGGCACGGTCGCCACGGGCGACGGGTGTCCGCCGACGGTGTCGGCCCTGACCAGTTCGGCACCGTGGGCGAGCAGCCAGAGCGAGGTCGCCACGTGGAAGGCGCCGTCCGGCCCGCTGTCGGGGTACGGGGAGCTGATCCACAGCACCATGACCACGACGGCCAGCGAGCCGAGCCCGAGCCCCGCGGCGATCACCCCGCGCACGAACGCGGAGACGAGTGCGACGGACCTGCTTCGCTCGGCGGGCAACATCGTGCTGCGCTCGGTCACTTGGGTCACACGGCCATGCTGCCAACGACACGCCCTTATTCCGTGTAACGGGCGAATGGCCGCTGTGTCGCTCAATATACGTTTATGTGCTTTTTCACCCAGTTCAGTGCCCTCGGGGACGGAGGCCGGGCATGACACGGAGCGCCACCGGCCCGGCCCCCGCCGCCCCGCTGCCCTCCCCCGTGGAGCGCCGCAGACTGCGCGAGGCAAGGGCACTGAGTGAGGAACAGGTCGCGACCGCCGTGGGCGTCACGCCCGCCACCGTCCGCGCCTGGGAAACAGGGCGCGCGAGCCCACGGGGCCGTCGGCGCAAGGCCTACGCCAGGCTGATCGGCTGCGCCGGGGACCGTCCCGCGCCGCCCCCCTCCGTCGAAGCCAACGGGAGCAGCGCGATGTCCCCGACCGAGCCCGGCGCCGGCGCCGCCGAGGGCGCCCCGACCGCATCCGTGACCCCGGGGGCGGACGGGCCGTCACCGGACGGGCCGTCACCGGACGGGCCGTCAACCGCCGTGCTCACCGCATCCGCCGTACCCACCGCATCCGTCGGCGGCGGCCCGCCCCCCGGAACGCCCGCACCGGACGGGCCGTCACCGGATGACGCTCAGGGGCCCGCCCCGGACGCCACGGACACCCCGGGCCCGCAGGGGCCGGAGAGCGCGGAGAGCCCGCAGAGGCCCGGGGGCCTCACCGCGGAGGAGGCGTTCGACGCGCTGTACGCCTATGCCGCGCCCGGCCTCACCCGTCAGGCCTATCTGCTGACGGGCCGTCGGAGGCTCGCCCGGGAGGCGGTCGAGCACGCCTTCAGGATCGCCTGGCAGCGCTGGCCCGAGGTGGCCAGGGACCGGGACCCGGCGGGCTGGGTGCGGGCGGCGGCGTACGAGTACGCGATGTCGCCCTGGCACCGGCTGCGCCGCACCCATCGCCTCCCGGACGCGCTGCCCGAGGACGCGGCGCGGCGCGCGCTGCTGGATACGCTGCTCGCTCTGCCGCCCGCGTCCCGCCGCACCCTGCTGCTCCACGACGGCGTGGGCCTGGGGCTGCCGGAGACCGCCGCGGAGACGGAGGCCAGCACCCCCGCCGCGGCGAACCGGCTGATCAACGCGCGGGCCGCCGTCGCCGAGCGGCTGCCGGAGCTGACGGAGCCCTTGGAAACCGGCGGCCGGTCCGAGGTGCTGCACCAGCGGCTCGGCGCGCTGGCCCTCGGCGAGGACGTACCCGAGCCGCCGCCGGCCCCCGCCGTGCGCGCGGGCAGCGAGCGCGTCGCGCGGCTCTGGACCCGGGCGGCGATCGGCTTCGCGGTGCTGCTCGTCGGGACGACGGCGTTCACGCTGCAGACGGCCCCCACCCAGTACGAACAGCCGCTGTATCCGGCCGAACGGGTCGGCGGCGTACCTCCACGGGGCGGCCCCGAGAAGCTGACTCCCCAGGACCTGAAGCTGCAGAAGGCTCTGCGGGGCGAGCTCGCGCACGGACCGGAGCGCCTGGTTCCGGAGATTCCCTGACGGGCGGCTCCCGAGGTTACGCGAACGGCGCGGGCCCGCACCTCCTTCTCAGGGGGTGCGGGCCCGCGCCGTGCCGCAGTGCGGCGGCCGAGCGGTGGACCGTCAGCCGTTGAGGATCTCGCGCGCCAGCTTGGCGGTCTCGGTCGGCGTCTTGCCGACCTTGACGCCGGCGGCCTCGAGGGCCTCCTTCTTCGCGGCGGCGGTGCCGGAGGAGCCGGAGACGATGGCGCCGGCGTGGCCCATGGTCTTGCCCTCGGGGGCGGTGAAGCCCGCGACGTAACCGACGACCGGCTTGGTGACGTTCTTCGCGATGAAGTCGGCGGCGCGCTCCTCGGCGTCGCCGCCGATCTCGCCGATCATCACGATGAGGTCGGTGTCGGGGTCCGCCTCGAACGCCGCGAGGGCGTCGATGTGCGTCGTGCCGATGACCGGGTCGCCACCGATGCCGACGGCGGACGAGAAGCCGATGTCACGGAGCTCGTACATCATCTGGTAGGTCAGCGTGCCGGACTTGGACACCAGACCGATGCGGCCGGGCTTGGTGATGTCGCCCGGGATGATGCCGGCGTTGGACTGGCCGGGGGTGATCAGGCCGGGACAGTTCGGGCCGATGATCCGGGTCTTGTTGCCCTTCGAGCCGGCGTACGCCCAGAAGGCGGCCGAGTCGTGGACGGCGATGCCCTCGGTGATCACGACGGCCAGCGGGATCTCGGCGTCGATCGCCTCGACGACGGCGGCCTTCGCGAAGGCCGGCGGCACGAAGAGGACCGACACGTCGGCGCCGGTCTTCTCCATCGCCTCGGCGACGGAGCCGAATACGGGTACCTCGGTGCCGTCGAAGTCGACGGAGGTGCCCGCCTTGCGGGGGTTCACGCCACCGACGATGTTGGTGCCGTCGGCCAGCATGAGCTTGGTGTGCTTCATGCCCGTGGCGCCGGTCATCCCCTGGACGATGACCTTGCTGTCCTTGGTGAGGAAGATAGCCATGGTGTTGGAGTCCCTCGTCCTTTACTTCGCAGCCGCGGCGAGCTCGGCGGCCTTGTCGGCCGCGCCGTCCATGGTGTCCACACGCTGAACGAGCGGGTGGTTGGCGTCGGAGAGGATCTTGCGACCCAGCTCCGCGTTGTTGCCGTCGAGGCGCACGACCAGCGGCTTGGTGACGTCCTCGCCCTTGGACTTGAGCAGCTCCAGGGCCTGGACGATGCCGTTGGCGACCTCGTCGCACGCGGTGATGCCGCCGAAGACGTTGACGAAGACGGACTTGACGTCCGGGTCGCCGAGGATGATCTCCAGGCCGTTCGCCATGACCTCTGCGGAGGCGCCGCCACCGATGTCGAGGAAGTTGGCGGGCTTCACGTTGCCGTGGTTCTCACCGGCGTACGCGACGACGTCCAGGGTCGACATGACCAGACCGGCACCGTTACCGATGATGCCGACCTCGCCGTCGAGCTTGACGTAGTTGAGGTTCTTGGCCTTGGCGGCGGCCTCGAGGGGGTTGGCCGCGGCCTTGTCCTCGAGCGCCTCGTGGCCGGGCTGGCGGAAGTCGGCGTTCTCGTCGAGAGACACCTTTCCGTCCAGGGCCAGGATGCGGCCGTCCTTGGTCTTCACCAGCGGGTTGACCTCGACGAGGAGCGCGTCCTCGGCGACGAAGGTGTCCCACAGGGTCACCAGGGCCTCGGCGACACCCTCGGCCACCTCGGCCGGGAACTTCGCCTGGGCCACGATCTCGCGGGCCTTCTCGATGTCGACGCCGTCGACGGCGTTGACCGGGACCTTCGCGAGGGCCTCGGGGGTCTTCTCCGCGACCTCCTCGATGTCCATGCCGCCCTGCACCGACGCCATGGCGAGGAAGGTGCGGTTGGTGCGGTCGAGGAGGTACGAGACGTAGTACTCCGCCTCGATCTCCGGGGACAGCTCGGCGATCATCACCTTGTGGACCGTGTGGCCCTTGATGTCCATGCCGAGGATGTCGGTCGCACGCGCGACCGCCTCGTCGGGGGTGGCAGCCAGCTTGACGCCGCCGGCCTTGCCGCGGCCGCCGACCTTCACCTGCGCCTTGACGACGGACTTGCCGCCCAGCCGCTCGGTCGCCTCGCGGGCTGCCTCAGGCGTGTCAATGACTTCACCGGCCAGCACCGGTACACCGTGCTTGGCGAAGAGGTCCCTCGCCTGGTACTCGAACAGGTCCACGCGCGTCCGTCCCTTTTAGTGGTCTCGCGGTTCGTTTTCTGCGTGGGCGTGCCGCGAGGGCAACGTGACTGCGCAGTCACTAGGGAGGCGCACACGGTGACCGGGTACGCGGCATGTCCATCCGGCAGGTTATCCCCCGCGCGAGTCCGGACCCTAAATTGCGGATCACACCTGAGCGGTGATACCGGTCACAGATCACGCTGGTGGCCGGGGTGTCGCGGACAAAACGGCGTGCCGTGCGGGTAGGGCCCGGACCGTCGGTGACGAGGTGCGGACCGTCTGGTTCCGCTTATCCGCCGGTGTCGGGCACCGGCAGGGGCCGCTTCTCGACCGCCGCCGCCATCACCTCCGGGAACAGGTCGGGAGTGCAGGCGAAGGCCGGTACGCCGAGCGCCGCCAGCGCGGCGGCGTGCTCCCGGTCCCAGGAGGGCGCTCCCTCGTCGGAGAGCGCCAGCAGGGCGACGAACTGCACGCCGGACGCCTTCATCTCGGCGACCCGGCCGATCATGCCGTCGCGGATTCCTCCCTCGTGGAGGTCGCTGATGAGCACGACGACGGTGTCCGCCGGACGGGTGATTCTCGACCGGCAGTAGGCGAGGGCGCGGTTGATGTCCGTCCCGCCACCGAGCTGGGTGCCGAACAGGACGTCGACCGGGTCGTCGAGCTGGTCGGTGAGGTCGACGACGGCCGTGTCGAAGACGACGAGCCGGGTCGACAGGGTGCGCATGGACGCGAGGACCGCGCCGAAGACCGAGGCGTGGACGACGGAGGCGGCCATGGAGCCCGACTGGTCGACGCAGAGGATGACGTCCTTCTTCACCGACCGGTCGGTGCGTCCGTAACCGATGAGGCGCTCAGGGACGACCGTGCCCGCTCCGGCCGCTCTTCCCGCCCTCTCCTCCCCCTCGGCACCAGCCCGACCGGCCCCGTCGGCGCCGGGGAACGGCACGTAGTTCTTGAGGTTGGCGCGGATCGTGCGGTCCCAGTCGATGTCCCGCCCACGCGGCCGTCCGGTCCTGGCGGTGCGGTCCAGGGCGCCGGTGAGCGTCGCCCTGGTGCGGGTGGCCAGCCGGTGCTCCAGGTCGTCGACGACCTTGCGTACGACCGCTCGGGCCGTCTCCCGCGTGGTCTCCGGCATGGCCTTGCCGAGCGAGAGCAGAGTTCCGACCAGGTGTACGTCCGGCTCGACGGCCTCCAGCATCTCGGGCTCCAGCAGCAGCGCGGACAGTCCCAGGCGGTCGATCGCGTCACGCTGCATGACCTGGACGACGGAGCTCGGGAAGTACCGGCGGATGTCCCCGAGCCAGCGGGCGACGGACGGCGCGGAGGCCCCGAGCCCTCCGGAACGCTCGGCCGGCCCCCGGCCGCCCGGCTTCTTCGCTCCGGTCCCGTCGCCGTAGAGCGAAGCCAGCGCCCCGTCCATCGCCGCGTCACGGCCGGTGAGCTCCTGGCCCGTGGTCCCGGCGCTGTCCGCGCCGAGCACCAGCCGCCAGCGCCGCAACCGCTCCTCGTCGGCGGGTGTCACGGTCATCGCCCCCTCCCCTTCCTCTCTCGTGTCCGCCGTCCTCGTGGGGGCCGGACGCGCGTCCGGCCGCGCCCCGGTCATCCGGTCGCCTTCCGTCCCGCGGAGGTGTCGAGGCCGAGCAGCAGCCGGAGCACCGGGACCACCGCGTCGGCACGCTCCTCGTCGTGCCCCTCGCCGAAGCCCGGGGCCGCCGCCCCGTCCGTGTCGTGGATGCGCCCTGGGTCCGGTCCCCGGCGGACGAGGTCGCCCAAGGTCCGCCGCACTCCCGGCTCGTAGGCCGAGAACGTGCGGCGCAGCAGGGGCAGTACGCCGGTGAACTCCTCGGCCGGTATGCCCGTCAGCCAGGTGTCGACGAGTCCGAGGAGCCGCTCGTCGTGGACGAGCAGCATCCCTCCGCCGGTGGCCGCGCCGACGAAGCCCTCGATCCATGCCGCCGCGTCGGCGGGCGGGGTGCCGGGTGAGAGGGTCAGGCCCATCAGCAGTGCCGCCTCGCTCTCGGCGAGCCCTCCGTCGTCCAGCAGCAGTCGTGCGGCGCGGCCCCGGATCACCCCGGCGACCGTGTCCCTGGCGGAGAGCTTGCGCAGGGCGCCGGCCCAGCGCTCGGGAAGGCCCTCGGCGCCCGCGACATCCGCGAGCAGTCCCACGGCGGTGTGCACGCCTTCCACCCGGCCGCGCATCTCCGCCGCTCCGTCCTCGTCGAGGCCGGTGCAGGCGGGAGGCAGTCCGACGCGGACCCGCTCGGCGAGGCCGATGGCGACCTCTCCCAGGGCCGCGGTGTCCGTGGACCGCACGTCCCCGTATCTCAGGGAGCGGGCCAGGGCGGGCAGTGCGTCGGCGAGGTGGCCGACGTCCGCGTCGAGCGCGGCCCGGGCGGCGAGGGCCCGCATCACGACGGGCAGAGCCTCGGTGAGCCCGGCCAGGAGACACCGCTCGGCGAGCGCGGTGACGGAGGCGAGCGACGGCGCCGAGAGGGCGTCCGCCTCGGCCCGCGCGGTCGCGGCGGCGAGCACGGTGGTGCCCCAGACCCCGGCTTCCGCGATCCGCACGAAGAGCTCGGGCTCCCAGCGCAGCCGCCAGCTCTCCCGGAAGGTGCCCGTGCTGCCGCGGCCCGCCGAGGGTGTGCCCCAGTCCACCCCGAGGAGCCTCAGCCGGTGCAGCAGTCTGCTGCGGGCGGCGTCGGTGTCCTTGCGGAGGTCGAGGTCCAGCTCGCGTCCCTCCGCCTCGGGCCGGAGCCGCAGGGTGCGCTGCTGTCTGTCCAGATCGCGCTGGAGAGGGACGGCCGGGGCGGTGTCCGGGACCTCCCCGAGGATCTCGCCGACGACGAGCCGGTCCCGCACGAGGGCGAGCGGCACGTCGGACCCTTCGCACATGACGGCCCGGACCGCGTCGGTGGCCTCGGTCAGACCGACAGCCGGGCGGTCGCGCAGGGCCGCCAGCGTCCCGGCGAGCCGGACGGCCTCGATGACATGCGCGGAGGAGACGGGCATGTCCTCCCCGCGCAGCAGTCCCGCGACCTTCGTCATCCAGCGCTCCACGGGCCGGTCGGAGGAGGCGAACAGATGGCCGTACCACCCGGGGGACTCGATTCCCGCGCCGTATCCGCTGTGCCGGGCGAGCCGGCGATGGGTCCAGGGCACCCAGGTCAGCTCCGTCCTCACCTTGGGGATTCCCTTGAGGAGCGACCGGTCGGCGGCGACGGTGGCGCGTGCGGCGAGCGCGGGCACGTGCCACGCGCCGCACACGACGGCGACGCCGTCTCCGAACTCCTTGCGGGCGGACCGCAGCTGGAGGCGCATGCACGCCTCCCGGACGGCGTCCTGCGGATGGCCCCCGTCCCCGTAGGCCTCGCGCAGCGCCGCCATCGCCTCGGCGAGCGCGGCGAAGGGTGCGAGCGGGTCGGCGGGCCGCCCGTCCGCCGCGCGGTGCTCGACGACGTCCTCCCACCAGCGCTCCGGGTCGTCGTAACCCGCGGTCCCGGCGAGTATCCCGATCGGATCGACGATCCGTCCGTCCTCCCCCGGCTGCCTCTCCGCATGCTCCGTCATCGCCAGGGAGTTGGCGGCGGGGAGATCCGCGAAGCGCACCGGAACGCCGTGCGCCAGAGACCAGCGGATCGCCACCCACTCGGGAGAGAAGTCGGCCATCGGCCAGAACGAGGCGCGCCCCGGGTCGTCCACGGCATGGGCGAGCAGCGCGACCGGCGGCCGCATCCGGGCGTCGCCGGCGAGCGGCAGCAGCGCGTCGGCCTCGGGCGGCCCCTCGATGAGCACCGCCCGGGGCCGTGCGGCCTCCAGCGCCGCGTGGACCGCGCGTGCGGAGCCGGGGCCGTGGTGGCGCACCCCGAGCAGCAGCGGCCCTCCGTGCACGGTGGGTGCCGGGGCGCGGGACGTCATGCGGCCGCCTCACGGCAGGCGCGGTAGAAGTCCTGCCAGCCCTCGCGCTCCCGCACGACGGTCTCCACGTACTCCTGCCAGATCAGGCGGTCCGACGCGGGATCGCGGACGACTGCGCCGAGGATGCCGTCCACCACGTCGCCGGGGCGCAGGACGCCGTCGCCGAAGTGGGCCGCGAGCGCGAGGCCTCCGGTGACGACGGAGATGGCCTCGGCCGTGGACAGCGTCCCCGACGGGGACTTGAGCTTGGTGCGGCCGTCGGCCGTCACTCCGTCGCGCAGTTCACGGAAGACCGTGACGACGCGCCGGATCTCGGCCAGGCCCTCGGGCGCCGCGGGCAGGTCGAGCGCGTGGCCCGTCTGAGCGACGCGCCGGGACACGATGTCCACCTCGTCCTCGGTCGTCGCGGGCAGCGGGAGCACCACGGTGTTGAAGCGGCGGCGCAGGGCGCTGGAGAGCTCGTTGACCCCGCGGTCGCGGTCGTTCGCCGTGGCGACGAGATTGAACCCCCGGACGGCCTGGACCTCCTGGCCCAGCTCGGGGACCGGGAGCGTCTTCTCCGACAGGATCGTGATGAGTGCGTCCTGCACATCGGCGGGGATACGGGTGAGCTCCTCGACGCGGACGGTCATGCCTTCGCCCATGGCCCGCATGACGGGACTGGGCACCAGGGCCTCGCGGCTGGGGCCGTCGGCCAGCAGCCGCGCGTAGTTCCACCCGTAGCGGACGGCTTCCTCGGGGGTGCCCGCGGTGCCCTGGACGAGCAGGGTGGAGTCCCCGCTGACGGCCGCCGCCAGATGCTCGGACACCCAGGTCTTGGCGGTGCCCGGCACACCTAGCAGGAGCAGGGCACGGTCGGTGGCGAGCGTGGTCACGGCGACCTCGACGAGGCGGCGCGGTCCTACGTACTTCGGTGTGATCAGGGTGCCGTCGGGGAGTGTCCCGCCGAGCAGATAGGTGCAGACGGCCCAGGGCGAGAGCTTCCAACGGGCGGGCCTGGGACGGTCGTCGGCGGCGGCGAGCGCCTTGAGCTCACCGGCGAAGGCGTGCTCGGCGTGCGGCCTCAGGGCTTCGCGGGCTGCGTCGGTCTGTTCGGACACGGTCATGGATCCCCCTCCGGATCGGTCGATCCGATGCGGTTTCCACGGTGCACCATGCCACTGACAATCGGTCCCGGCCGGTGCGGCCGGGACCGATGCGGAACGGACGGAGCGTCAGCCCGTGACGGGGGAGACCGCGACGCAGCCGCCGCTGGTGAGGATCTCCTCGCCCTTCGCCTCCTCTATCACCTTGCCCTTGTACGTGATCGTGCAGGCGATGTCGGCCGCGCCCTCGGCGGTCCCCACGGGCATGACCGCGGGCGGCATGATCCCGCGCAGAGTGACGGTCTTCTTCCACGGCAGTGCGGGTGAGTCGACCGTCTCGATCTTCGGTTCCATGGCCTTCCCGCCACCGCCGTGGAACTGGATCTGCTCGGCGCCCGTACCGGTGACCTCGTACGTCACCTCGTACGTCTCGTCCACGATGTCGTCGACCGTGTCCACTGCTGATTCGGAACAGGCAGCCGCGGTGAGTGCGAGGCCGCAGACGGCAAGCGCCGCGGCTCCGGCACGGATGGTGCGTCTGAGATGGGTGGTGCGCGTGGTGCGATACATCAGATTTCCCCCGTTGTTTCTCGAAACACTCTCTCCCTCGCAGGGAAGCGCACGGAGGCGAAACGGTCAAGTCACCTCGGAGCGGGCGGAGTCGCAGGTCAAGGCCGATTGTCAGTGGGGCGTTCTAACGTCGTTCCCATGATGGTGTCCAACGGGGGAAAACCTTCGCGATCCGCCGGTCCCGGGGAGGTCCGGGCCGAGGACGTGACTGCCGCCGCGCGCTCGGCGGCGGCCGTCCGGCGCGCCGGCCGCAGGGCCGAGCGCATCACCGGCGGCGCTCAGGAGCTGGAGCAGCGCCTCACCGACCTGCTGCGCGGCGGCCTCGCGGCGACCGACCGGCCCGGCCACGGCCTGTGGGAGGAGACCGCCGCCCGCATGGTCGACGCCCAGGCTCCCGGACTCGCCGCCCGGGTGCGGGAATTGGGCGCGGTCCCGGCGTCGGGTTCCGGCTGGCCCGTGCGACTGCTGGAGGAGTGTGCGCTCCTGCATCTGCTGGACACGGCCTGGCTCGGCCTCGACCGGCTGCCCGGCCCGCTGGCCTCGACGGTGCGTACGAGAGTGGGGCTGACCGGCTCCGCCGACGGCCCTGCCGTCCGGGACCACTGGCTGGTCCTCGCTCAGTACGACACACCGGACGGCAGGATCGTCACCCGCCGCATCTGGCTGTACGGCAGGGAGTCGGCGCACACGGCCCTGCTCCTCTCCTACGGGGCGCCGGGGCGGGGACCGGCACCGTCGCTGCCGGCCGGCACGGTGATCGACGCCGAACTGACGCCGTATCCGGGCGGTGGAGGCCTGCGGGCCGAGCTGGGCGAGCGGTTCGGTGAACCCGTCGCCTCGGCGGCGCCGCCGCCGGGCGGGACGACGGCCGACGCCCTCGCGGCGTACGGGCGCGCCCTGCGGGACGATCCCTGGCTGGAGGCCTGGCCGTTCACCCTGGGCGACGTCATACCCGCGCCGTCCGGGGACGGCTGGCAGCTGGTCGGCGCGGCGGACGGTTCCGCGCTGCCGATCGTCCCCCGGGCGCTGTCCCGGCCGGGCCTGTGGAAGCTCGTGGCGCTCTCCGGCGGCGGCCCGCTGACCGTGTTCGGGGAGTGCGGCCACCGGGGGTTCGACCCGATAGCGGCATGGTGCGCGGGGCCCTCGGGTGGGGCCGGGGAGGGATCGGCCGTGGCGCTCGTCTGAGGTCTTCGTCCGAGGCGCATCGCGTTGTCCTCGGCCATCCCGCCATCCCGCCATCCCGCCGCCCCGTTCCCCTGAAGCGCACGTGCTCCTGAAGCACACGTGCTCTTGAAGCTCTTGAAGCGCACGTGCTCCTGAAGCACACAGGCGACGCACCCACGAACCGCACACAGCCGACCGACGGAGGGACCGATGCCCACCACTCGCACGACGACCGGCACACTCACGGGCGCCCGTTGGGAAGACCTCGTCACCTCGGCGCTGCTCGGCACCGAGCGGCGCCCCCTGCGGGCGGAGGGCGGCAGCCCGGCAGGACCGTCGGAGCTGCTCGACGCGGCAGCGATGCACACCGTGCGGCGCAGGGCCTCGCTGCGGCCGGCCGCCGGGGCGGCCGTGCCCTCGCCCGCACCCGACGATCCGCGGCGCCCGCTGCCCGCAGCCGCCCGGCACCGACTCGCCCAGCTGCTCGCCGACCACTCGGCGCCGCCCGGCGGCGGGCGGCGCGGAGCGGCCCCCGATCTCACCGAGCTCATCCCCCAGTGGCTGATCACCGCGGGGGCGCGCGGCTTCCGCGCACCGGCGGAGCTGCTGCCCGCGCTGCTGGACGCGGCCCGGGCGCGTACGGACCTGCGCCCGCTCGCCCTGGCGTTCGCCGGGCCGCGCGGGCTCTGGCTGGCCGGGCTGAACCCGGAGTGGAGGTTCGCACTGCGGGCCTCGTCCCAGGGGGCACACCGGCCGGACCCGGAGGACCCGGAGGCGGTGCGCGAGCTCTGGGACGAAGGGCTGTTCGCGGAGCGGGTCGCGCTGCTCGGCGCCGTACGGGAGCGGGATCCCGGCGCGGCCCGGTCACTGCTCGCCGGCACCTGGTCCACGGAGCGGGCCGAGGACCGGCTGATGTTCCTGGACTCCCTGCGGGCCGGGCTCTCGGCGGCGGACGAGGCCTTCCTCGAAGAGGCCCTGGCGGACCGCAGCCGCAACGTCCGCGCCACAGCGGCCGAACTGCTGTCCGCGCTGCCGGAATCGGCGCTCGCCCGTCGGATGGCGGCCCGGGCCAGGTCCTGCGTGAACCCGGACCGCACGGAGGGCGCGGTGTCGATAGCCGTGGAGGCGCCGCACGAGTGCGATGCCGCGATGCAGCGTGACGGTGTCGTGCCCGTGCCGCCGTCGGGGCGGGGCGAACGCTCCTGGTGGCTGGGCCAGTTGGTGGAAGCGGCCCCGCTCGGCGTCTGGGTGGAGAGGTTCGACGGCCGCACGCCCCAGGAGCTCGTGGCACTGCCGGTCGCCGACGGCTGGGCCGGGGAGCTGCACGCCGCCTGGTGCCGGGCGGCGGTGCGGCAGCGGAACCCCGACTGGGCGAGGGCTCTGCTCGGCGCCCCTTCGACACCCCCGGCCAACGGCCCGGGCACCGCGTCCCTGGCGGAGCGGTCGAAGCTCCTCGCCACCCTGCCGTCCGCCGAGCGGGCGCTCTGGGTCGCCGGATTCGTGGCGGCGCACGGTCTGTCCGAGGCCTTCCAGCTGCTCGGCGTGTGCGCCGTGCCCTGGGACGCGCCGCTCGGGCGGTCGGTGGTCGACGCGCTGGACATCGCCAGGGACGCGGGCAGCTACCCCTGGAGCTTCAGCGGAGTGATGGGGCTGGCCGAGCGCTGCCTGAATCCCGCCGAGGCGGACCGTCTCGCTGTGCTCACGACCACCCCGGACGAGCCGGAGGACGCGTCACCCGGCGCGGGGGGCTACTGGTCGGAGGCCTTCCAGCGCCTGGTCTCCACCCTGCGCCTGCGCGCCACGATGGACGCCGAACTGGCATCGGATGCCCCGGCCGCCCCGGAAGGTACGGGCAGCACCCGGGCCTGACCAGCCCACCAGGCCGGACGCGCCTGGTCGGGCCACCCGCAGATCCGACACGGCCGCCCGGAACCCACCGGCCCGGACCCTCCGCCCCAGGAACGCGGACGCAGACCGCCTCCCCGAGCCCACTCGCCCACGAACGCGGGCGCA